>NZ_JBWKER010000025.1:0-113890 GCF_056435345.1 Kitasatospora sp. NPDC043950 | reverse complement strand
GGCGAGGGGGGGGGGGTGGGGGGGGGGGGAGGGAAAGGGGGGGAAGGAGGGGGGCGGGGGTTTTTTCGGGGCCCCCCGAGGGGGGGGGGGGGGGGGTGCTGGGTGCCCCCCCCCCCCCCCCCGGCGGGGGTCAGGGGGTGCCGAGCCAGGCGATCAGGGCGGTGCGGAGCTCGCCCTGACCGGGGTCGACGGCGCCCCAGGCGGCGTAGCCGTCCGGGCGGATCAGCAGGACGGTGTCGCGCAGCTTGCCGTGCGGGTCGGCCGGGGCGGCGGTGACCACGCGGTCCGCCCAGGGTTCGGCGGCGGCCAGTTCGTCGTTGCTGACCAGGACGAACTTCCCCTCGCGCAGCGCCTCGTAGAGCCGCTCGGGGGCGGCCGGGGCGCCCTCGACGGGCTTGCGCAGCGCCGTCAGCCGCAGGTCCGGGACGCGCTTGCCGACCTGCGGGTGGGCGTCCTTCGGGGCCGGGTAGGAGATGTCGATGCCGGAGACCATCCGGGCGCCGCGCTCGGTGACCGGGTCGAGGTGGCCGCCGAGCGTGGTGAGCGCCCCGCGCAGGGCGCGGGTGGGGGCGGACTCGGCGAGGGCGAGCCGGATCAGCGCGCCGGAGGTGCGCAGCACCGTCCGGCCGACCGGGTGCCGTTCGCCCTGGTAGGTGTCGAGCAGGGCGTCGGTGGCGTGGCCCTGGAGGGCGGCGGCGAGCTTCCAGGACAGGTTGGCGGCGTCCTGGAGGCCGGTGTTCATGCCCTGGCCGCCGGCCGGGGAGTGACAGTGCGCGGCGTCGCCGGCCAGGAAGACCCGGCCGGAGCGGTAGTTGGGGGCCTGGCGCTCGTCGCTGTGGAAGGTGGAGCTCCAGCGGACGTCGTGCAGGCCGTAGTCCTCGCCGAGGGTGGTCCGGGCGATGGCGGCGAGGCGCTCCGGCGAGGGGGTGGTGCCATCAGGCTGCCGCTCCTTGCGGTCCCAGGCGATCAGCCGGTACCAGCCGTCGCCGAAGGGGGCGAGGAAGGAGAAGCCGGTCTCGTTGGCGCCGACGGTGATGGTGTCGGCGGGCTCGCGCTCCAGCCGGACGTCGGCGAGCATCACGGAGTCGACCACGGACTCGCCGGGGAACGGGATGCCGAGCAGGTCGCGCACGGTGGAGCGGACGCCGTCGGTGCCGACCGCGTACCGGGCGGTGAAGGCGTTCCCGTCGCGGGTCTCCAGGGTGACGCCCTCGGCGTCCTGGCGCAGGGCGGTGACCTCGGCGCCGCGCAGGATGGTCGCGCCGGCCTGCTCGGCGCGGTCCTGGAGCAGCCGTTCGACGTGGTACTGCGGCGTGATCAGGACGAACGGGAAGCGGGTGGGCAGCGAGCTCAGGTCGATGCCGAAGCGGTCGAACATCCTCAGGCCGGTGACCGGGCGGCCGGTGGCGATGAGGTCGTCGGCGAGGCCGCGGGCGTCCAGGAGCTCCAGAGTGCGGGCGTGCACGGCGAAGGCCCGGGTCAGGTTGGACTCGGCGCCGCGCTTCTCCAGGACGGTGACGCCGACCCCGGCCGCGGCGAGGTCGCCGGCCAGTAGCAGTCCGGTCGGTCCGGCACCGACGATCAGGATGTCGGTGGCGGTCGTCGGCTTCGCGGTCATGTGTCAGCTCCCGGTGTTCGGAGGGCGGTTGGACGCCGTGTCCGGCGTTCTCCCAGACTCCATCATCCCGGGCCCGCGGGGAGCTGTGAACCGCCGGGCCCCGGCGGTGGGTGACCGCCGGGGCCCGGAGCGGATCGGACGGGGCCGGGACGGCGCTCAGCCGTGCCGGCGGACCTCCACGGTGCGGAACCGGTTGGCGACGAACGCGCCGTCGCAGTAGGCCGAGTTGGCGGCCGGGTTGGCGCCGGTGCCGTGCAGGTCGGAGAAGGCGGCGGTCTGGTTGGGGTAGACGCCGCCGGTCAGGTTGAGCGAGAGCGAGACGCCGGCGTCGAGCGCGGCCGCCACCAGCAGGCCCTCCACCTCGGGCGAGGTGGTGTAGCCGGAGGCCGTCATGGCGCCCTTGTCGCGGACCGTGGTGCGCAGCAGCTCGACGGCGGCGGGGGTGGACTCGACGGCGACGGCGAAGGAGACCGGGCCGAAGCACTCGGTGCGGAAGACCGCGCGGTCGTCCGGCTTGTCGGCGTCCAGCTTGACCAGCGCGGGGGTGCGGACGGTCGCGCCGGGGAAGTCCGGCGAGGTCACCGCGCGCGGGGCGAGGGCGAGCTCGCCGTACTCGCCGCCGGCCGCGGCGGCCGAGCGCTGCAGCACGCCCGGGTTGACCACGGCGCCGAGGATGGCGGCGGCGCGGGCGTCGTCGGAGAGCAGGCCGTCGATGGCGGCGGCGAGGTCGGCGACGACCTGGTCGTAGGACTTGTCGCCCTGGTCGGTGGCGATGCCGCCGCGCGGGATCAGCAGGTTCTGCGGGGTGGTGCACATCTGGCCGCTGTAGAGCGAGAGGGCGAAGGCCAGGTTGCCGAGCATGCCCTTGTAGTCGTCGGTGGAGTCGATGACGACCGCGTTGACGCCGGCCTTCTCGGTGTACACCTCGGCCTGCTTGGCGTGCTCCTCCAGCCAGTCGCCGAAGGCGGTGGAGCCGGTGTAGTCGATCAGCCGGATCTCGGGGCGGACGGCGAGGGTCTGGGCGACGGTGCCGCCCTCGTGCTCGACGGCCAGGCAGACCAGGTTGGGGTCGTAGCCGGCCTCGGCGAGCACCTCGCGGGCGGTCCGGACGGTCAGCGCGAGCGGCAGCACGGCGCGCGGGTGCGGCTTGACCAGCACCGGGTTGCCGGTGGCCAGCGAGGCGAACAGGCCGGGGTAGCCGTTCCAGGTGGGGAAGGTGTTGCAGCCGACCAGCAGCGCGAGGCCGCGCGGGACGACGGTGAACTCCTTGGTCATCACCAGCGGTTCGCGCTTGCCCTGGGGCTTGGTCCAGCCGGCCCGGCGGGGCAGCCGGGTCTGCTCGGCGTAGGCGTAGGTGACCGCCTCCAGGCCGCGGTCCTGGGCGTGCGGGCCGCCGGCCTGGAAGGCCATGCCGTAGGCCTGGCCGGTGGTGTGCATGACGGCCTGGCCGAACTCGTGGGAGCGGGCGTTGATCCGGTGCAGGATCTCCAGGCAGACGGCGGCGCGCTCCAGCGGGGTGGCGGCGGCCCAGCCGGGCCGGGCGGCGCTCAGCGCGGCGATCAGCGCGTCCGGCTCGGCGTGCGGGTAGCCGATGCCCAGCTCGATGCCGTACGGGGAGGCCTCGCCGCCGACCAGGTCGCCGTCGGCGGGGTGGCCGTCGAGGGTGAACGGCTGGCCGAGCAGGGCGTCGAAGGCGGCCTTGCCGTCCGCCGGGCCGCTCTCGCCGTACGCCTTCGGGAACTCGGGGTAGGGCGACCAGTAGTCGCGCTTGGCGGCGGCGTCGAGGGCGGCGTCCAGGGTGGCCTGGTGGCGCTCGACCAGCTCGCCGACGAGGGGGTGGGTGACCGCTGCGGACATCTGTGCGCTCCTCAGGAGGGAGGACGGGACACGTCACAGGGTAACCGAACGATCGGTCGGCTCAAGAGGGTGCAGGGGACGGAATCCGGGAAGACGCGCGGGGCGGTGGCCGGAAAGCGCGCGGGGGCGCGTCCGTGGCGGACCCCCCCCCGGGGGCCGGTGCGGGGCAGGGTCTACGGCACGCCCAGCTCGAAGATGACGTACCCCGCGTACCAGCCGGAGGCGACCGCGCCGAAACCCAGCACCGCGGCCAGCACCGGCCAGCTGAGCTTGCGCATCGCCACCGCGAGCGCGATCAGCAGCGGGAACGCCGGCAGCAGGTAGCGCGAGACGTTGCCGAAGATGCCGAGGCTCCCCAGCACCGAGACGATCGTGGCCAGCGTGTAGGCGGTCAGCACCAGCGGCGGGCGCAGCCGGATCAGCAGCACGATCAGCACCGGCAGGGTGAGCACGATCAGGGTGGCGAAGAGGTCCGGCACCGGGAACGCGAACGGGTAGTCGTTGCGGCCGAGCAGCACGCCGCGGATCGCGTGCCAGGTGCCCTGGCCCCAGTCGAAGTAGTGCAGCCAGGCGTCGTGCTGGAGCCGGAAGTAGCCGCCCCACTCGCCCATCCGCCAGCCCACCCAGGCCACGTAGCCGAGCAGGCCGACCGGGGCCAGCAGCATCGCGGTCAGCGGGCGCAGGACGCCGTTCTCGCGCCGGTACAGCTCCACCAGCGCGGCCAGGCCGACCGCGCCTATCAGCGCCGCGGCGGTCGGCCGGTTGAGCCCGGTGACCAGGGTGATCACCCCGGCGGCGACCCACTGCTTGGTCATCACGCAGTAGCAGGCCCAGGCGGCCAGTGCGACGAAGGTGGAGTCCGAGTAGACCGCCCACTCGGCGCCCGAGCCCGGGGCGATCGCCCAGATCCCGGCCGCGATCACGCCCGCCCTGGGGCCGGCCATCCGGTCCACCACGGCGTAGATCCCGGCGGCGGCGAACAGCGAGGCCACCACCGACACCAGCATCCCGGCGCCGTACAGGCCGAGGCCGGTGACGTCCGAGGTCATCCGCATCAGGCCCGGGTAGAGCGGGAAGAACGCGGCGGAGTTCTGCTCGACGGAGAAGCCGACCGGGCCGTTGGGGATCGTGACCAGCGCCGGGTGGTAGCCGAACTGGGCCACCTGCTGGTACCACCAGCCGTCCCAGGTGGCCAGCACGTCCCAGGGGTTGGCGCCGCCGCCGAACCGGGCCGGCTTCTTGAGGTAGTCCCCGGAGAAGGAGAGCAGCTTCATGAAGACGGTGAAGCCGATCAGTTTCAGCACCGCGTAGCACCACACCGCCGGCCCGAACCGGACCACCAGGGCGCGGGCGCCTTCCCGCCAGCCGCCGCCGGGCACGCCCTCCGGATCATCGCTGCGCTGCTCGGGCACGTCGGAGGCGACGGCCGGTATTGCGTTCATTCGGACTGGACCCCACCCTGCTGGACGTGGACGATCGTCCGCCGAGTCTAGGGCCTGCGCATCGGGGCCTGGTGTGGACCAGTGCGCTGCCGCGGACCCGACCGGACCCGACCGGACCCGACCGCGTACGGCGCGGGGCGGCCGGGGATACTCGGAGGATGGCCGATCACAGCACGCGTACCGCCTACACCGTGGAGTCACTGCTCGCGGTGACCGTCGACGTGTTCAACGAGCGCGGCTACGACGGCACCTCGATGGAGGACCTGTCCC
This sequence comes from Kitasatospora sp. NPDC043950, assembly GCF_056435345.1. Taxonomy (NCBI): domain Bacteria; kingdom Bacillati; phylum Actinomycetota; class Actinomycetes; order Kitasatosporales; family Streptomycetaceae; genus Kitasatospora; species Kitasatospora sp. NPDC043950. Next base: position 108,703 of record NZ_JBWKER010000025.1, on the reverse strand, counting down.
GGGCGGCCGGGATCTCCAAGTCGTCCATCTACCACCACGTCCGGGGCAAGGAGGAGCTGCTGCGGCTGGCCGTCGGGCGGGCGCTGGACGGGCTGTTCGCGATCCTGGCCGAGCCGGCGGCGGTGCGGGGCCCGGCGGTGGAGCGGCTGGAGCACGTGGTGCGCCGCACCGCCGAGGTGCTGCTCGCGGAACTGCCGTACGTGACGCTGCTGCTGCGGGTGCGCGGGAACACGGTCACCGAGCAGTGGGCGCTGGAGCGGCGCCGGGAGTTCGACCACCAGGTCGCCGAGCTGCTGCGGGCGGCGGTCGCGGACGGTGCGCTGCGCGCGGACGTCGAGCCGCGGCTGGCCACCCGGCTGCTGTTCGGGATGATCAACTCGATCGTGGAGTGGTACCGGCCGGGCCTCAAGGGCACCGACGGCCTCGCGGACGCGGTCGTCCACCTGGCCTTCGACGGGCTGCGCGCGCGGTAGCCGCCGCCGGCCGGTGGCCGGGGCCTGCCGGTCGGTCCGGGGGACCTGGTCAGTCCGGGGGGACCTGGTCGGTCTCCTCGAAGATCAGCATGGTCCGGGTGCCGAGCACCTGGGGGATGGACTGGATGCTGCCCAGCACCAGCTCCCGCAGCGCGTGGTTGTCCGCGGTGTGCACCAGCAGCAGGACGTCGAAGTCTCCGCCGACCAGGGCGATGTGGGCGACCCCGGGGAGCTCCAGCAGCTGCTCCCGGACCGTGCGCCAGGAGTTCTGGACGATCTTCAGGGTGATGTACGCGGACGCGCCCTGACCTGCCCGTTCGTGGTCGACGCGGGCGGTGAAGCCGCGAATGATGCCGTCCTCGACCATCCTGGATATCCGGGCGTAGGCGTTCGCCCGGGACACGTGCACCCGCTCGGCCACCGAGCGGATCGAGGCGCGGCCGTCCTGCTGCAGCAGCCGCAGGATCGAACGGTCGACCCGGTCGAGTCTGGACATCTGTTCAGCCGACATGACCCCCCACCCTCGCCGATTGGACGCACTGCCACCAGTCGACCGCCGCTCAGGCCGAATGTCCACCACCTTGTCACGCTTCTGGTCAAGATGAACAGACGACCGAACAATCGGTAGGGAGCCCCCGCCACCCCAGGAGGTGCCCCGAGATGACCGTTCTCGACCACAGACACCACACGGCGGTGCCCGGCTGGACCCCCGGGGCCACCGCCCCGCGGACCGACCCGGCCCCCCTGCTCCCGGACGCCTCACCGGTCCGGGTGCTCGGCACCCCCGCGCTGGAGAAGTACGACCCCGCACTGCTGCGCGAGCTGTACCGCCGCCTGGTGGTCGGCCGCCGCTTCAACCAGCAGGCCACCACCCTGACCAAGCAGGGCCGGCTGGCCGTCTACCCGGCGTCCACCGGCCAGGAGGCCTGCCAGGTCGCCGCCGCGCTGGTGCTCGGCGAGGCCGACTGGCTGTTCCCCAGCTACCGCGACACCCTCGCGGTGGTCTCCCGGGGCGTCGACCCGTTGGAGGCGCTGACCCTGCTGCGCGGCACCGCCCACACCGGCTACGACCCGCGCGCCACCCGCACCGCCCCGCTCTGCACCCCGCTCGCCACCCAGGCCCCGCACGCCGTCGGGCTGGCGCACGCCGCCCGGCTGGCCGGCGAGCCGGTGGTCGCGCTGGCCATGCTCGGCGACGGCGGCACCAGCGAGGGCGACTTCCACGAGGCGCTGAACTTCGCCGCGGTGCTCCAGGCGCCGGTGGTCTTCCTGGTGCAGAACAACGGCTACGCGATATCCGTCCCGCTCAGCGCGCAGTCCGCCGCGCCCACCCTCGCCCACAAGGCCGTCGGCTACGGCATGCCGGGCCGGCTGGTGGACGGCAACGACGCGCCCGCCGTGCACGGCGTCCTGACCGAGGCGGTCGAGCGGGCCAGGACCGGCGGCGGCCCGACCCTGGTCGAGGCGCTCACCTACCGGGTCGAGGCGCACACCAACGCCGACGACGCCACCCGTTACCGCACCGACCCGGAGGTGGCCGCCTGGCGGGAGTACGACCCGATCCTGCTGATGGACCGCTCGCTGCGCGAACTCGGCGTCCTGGACGACGCGCTGGTGCAGTCGGCGGCCGACGAGGCGGAGGCGCTGGCGGCCCGGATGCGGGCCGAGTTCCACGCCGACCCCGAGCTGGACCCGATGGCGCTGTTCACCCATGTCTTCGCCGAGCCGACCCCGCAACTGCGGGAACAGGCCGCCCAGTTGTCCGCCGAGCTGGCCGCCGAGGCCGAGGTGCAGCACTGATGAACCAGACGGCCACACCGACCCGTACGGCGAGCATGGCGCAGGCGCTCAACGCGGCGCTGCGCGACGCCCTGCGCGAGGACCCCGCGGTGCACGTGCTCGGCGAGGACGTCGGCGCGCTCGGCGGCGTCTTCCGGATCACCGACGGGCTGACCGCCGAGTTCGGCCCCGACCGCTGCCTGGACACCCCGCTGGCCGAGGCCGGCATCCTCGGCACCGCGATCGGCATGGCGATGTACGGGCTGCGCCCGGTCGTCGAGATGCAGTTCGACGCCTTCGCCTACCCGGCGCTGGAGCAGCTGTTCTCGCACGTCGCCAAGATGCGCAACCGCACGGCCGGCCGGCTCCCGCTGCCGATCACCGTCCGCATCCCGTACGGCGGTGGCATCGGCGGGGTCGAGCACCACAGCGACGCCTCCGAGGCGTACTACGCGGCCACCCCCGGCCTGCACGTGGTCACCCCGGCGACGGTCGCCGACGCGTACGGGCTGCTGCGGGCCTCGATCGCCTCCGACGACCCGGTGGTCTTCCTGGAGCCCAAGCGGCTCTACTGGGGCAAGGACGGGTTCGACCCGGCCGCGCCGGTCGAGCCGATCGGCCGGGCCGTGCTGCGGCGGCCCGGCACCTCCGCCGTGCTGATCACCTACGGGCCCTCGCTGCCGGTCTGCCTGGAGGCGGCCGAGACGGCGAAGGCCGAGGGCTGGGACCTCGCGGTGCTGGACCTGCGCACCCTGGTGCCGTTCGACGACGAGACGGTCTGCCGGGTGGTGCGCTCGCTCGGCCGGGCCGTGGTGGTGCACGAGGCGAGCGGCTTCGGCGGCACCGGCGCGGAGATCGCGGCCCGGGTCACCGAGCGCTGCTTCCACCACCTGGCCGCGCCCGTGCTGCGGGTGACCGGCTTCGACATCCCGTACCCGCCGCCGATGCTGGAGCACCACCACCTGCCCGGGGTGGACCGGATTCTGGACGCGGTCGCCCGGTTGCAGTGGGAGGACCGAGGATGATGCCCGTCGTGCGCGAGTTCCGGCTGCCCGACCTCGGTGAGGGACTCACCGGGGCCGAGGTGGTGCGGTGGCTGGTCGAGGTCGGCGAGGTGATCGCGGTCGACCAGCCGGTGGTGGAGGTGGAGACCGCCAAGGCCGTGGTGGAGGTGCCCTGCCCGTACGGCGGGGTGGTCACCGCCCGGTACGGCGAGGAGGGCGAGGAGATCGCCGTGGGCGCGCCGCTGGTGACGGTCGCGGTGGCTCCGGCGGAAGGGGCTTCGCTGCTGGCCGAGGCGGCGGCCGGGATGCTGGTCGAGGCGGCGGCGGAGGTGGAGCGGCCGCTGGTCGGGTACGGGGTCGCCGAGCCGGGGAAGGGCGGGCGGCGGCGCCGGGTGGGGGGTGCGGCTGCTGTTCCTGCTGTTGTTGCTGCTGTTGATCCGGCTCCTGTTCCTGCTGCTGTTCCGGTTGTTGTTCCGGCTCCCGCGCTGGTGGTGCGGACCGTTCCGGGCGTGGTGCCGGTGATCTCGCCGCTGGTGCGGCGGCTGGCCCGGGAACAGGGGGTCGATCTGGCCACGCTCTCCGGCAGCGGCCCGGACGGGCTGATCATGCGCGCGGACGTCGAACGGGCGGTCGCGGCGAAGGCGGCGGCACCGACGGCTCCGGCGCCGGTGGCGCGGGAGGGCGTCGTCCCGCTGCGCGGGCTGCGCAAGGCGGTGGCCGAGAAGCTCAGCCGCAGCCACCGGGAGATCCCCGCAGTGACCTGCTGGGTGGACACCGATGCCACCGAACTGATGGTGCTGCGGCGACAGTTGAATGCCACCCCGGGCCCGAAGGTGAGCGTGCTGGCGCTGCTCGCCCGGATCTGCACGGTCGCGCTGGCCCGTTTCCCGGAGCTCAACTCCAGTATGACGGAGGACGGTTCGGGCATCATCCGACACTCGGCGGTGCACCTGGGCTTCGCCGCGCAGGGCGAGCGAGGTCTGGTCGTCCCGGTGGTGCGGGACGCCCACGCCCGCACCACCGAGCAACTCGGCGAGGAGTTGGGCCGGTTGACCGAGGCGGCGCGCGACGGCTCGCTCACCCCGGCCGAACTGACCGGTGGCACCTTCACGTTGAACAACTACGGGGTGTTCGGCGTGGACGGCTCCACCCCGATCCTGAACCACCCCGAGGCGGCGATGCTCGGGGTCGGCCGGATCGTCGCCAAACCCTGGGTGCACGAGGGGGAGTTGGCGGTGCGCGAGGTCGTGCAGCTGTCGTTCACCTTCGACCACCGGGTCTGCGACGGCGGGACGGCGGGCGGTTTCCTGCGGTTCGTCGCGGACTGCGTGGAGCGGCCGGGGACGCTGCTGCGGCAGCTCTGAGCACGACTCGGTCGCCCTGGGTGGCGTGCTCCGCACCCAGGGCGACGGGGCGCGAATCGAGGGAGAGTAGCGCGTCCCGGGCCCGGGTGTCCGGGCTTCGCGTGATTTGTCGGATGAGCAGTTCGGGCGTGCCACGCTGCCTAGGCGTCAGCAGAGACAAGCCAGGTGGTGGCGCAGGGCGGCCGGAGGCGAAACGATTCTCTTGGGTACTCGAAACGTTGCGGTGAAGTCCCGCAGAACACTTCTGGTCCGCACCGGGCACGGCTCGGCGGGTGCCGCCTCCGTCCCGGGCCTGCCGGAGCTCCCGGCGGACGCGGCGGCGGACACGATGGCGCACGTGACGGCCGAGGTGACGGCGGCCGGGATGGCGGCCGGGGCGGGGCCCGAACGGCCGCCGATGCCGCTGGACCCGCCGGACCTCCCGCCGCAGATCCCGGCCGAGGCGCCGACAGCCGTCCTCCCGGCGGTGCCCGCTCCGCCGGTGCGGCCGCCGGCCGTCCCCGCGCCCAACTACCCGGAGCCGCCGGCCGAGTCGCCCGCCGTGCCGTCTGCCGCCCCCGCGTTCCGGCCGCTGTTCACCGACGCTCCCGGCCTCAACTGGGCGGGCCCCGGCGACAGTTGGACCAGGGCTTGGGCCGTGCAGGAGCCCGCCGAGGGCCGTCCGGCCCAACTGTCGGCCCGGCTGCCCGTCCCGCTGCCCGCCCCCGACCGCAGCGCCCCCGACCGCAGCGCCTCCCCCGTCGAACAGCCGCTCACCGTACGGGACGTCGAGCTGATCCGGGCCAGCCTGGCGGTCGTCGAGCCGGTCGCCGACCGCGCCACCGCGCACTTCTACGCGCTGATCTTCCTGCACCACCCCGAGGTCCGGGCGCTCTTCCCGGCCGCCATGGACGTCCAGCGGGACCGCCTGTTCCGCGCGCTGCTGGCCGCCGCCCGCGCCGCCGACGACCCGGCCGGCCTGCGCGTCCACCTCGGCGCGCTCGGTCGCGGCCACCGCCGGTACGGCACGCTGACCGGCCACTACGGCCCGGTCGGCGAGTGCCTGGTACAGGCGCTGGCCAGGTACGCGGGCAGCCGGTGGGACGCCGAGACCGAGCTGGCCTGGCGCCGGGTCTACCGGCTGGTCTCCTCGATCATGATCGAGGCCGCCGAGGACGCCGCCCGCACCTCGCCGCCCTGGTGGCAGGGCGAGGTGGTCCGGCACGAGCGCCGCACCCGGGACGTCGCGGTGATCACCGTCCGGCCGGACCAGGCGTACCCGTACCGGGCCGGGCAGTACACCAGTCTGGAGACGCCCTGGTGGCCGCGGGTCTGGCGGCACTTCTCGTTCGCCTCGGCCCCCCGGCCGGACGGGCTGCTGACCTTCCACGTGAAGGCCGTCCAGGCGGGCTGGGTGAGCAACGCGCTCGTCCACCGGGCCGCGCCCGGGGACGTCCTGCGGCTGGGCCCGGCGGCCGGCACGATGACCGCCGACCACGTCGCCGGCGCGGACCTGCTCTGCCTCGGCGGCGGTACCGGCATCGCGCCGATCCGCGCGCTGGTCGAGGAGGTGGCCGAGCGCGGCACGCCGGTCGGCGCCGTCGACGTGTTCTACGGGGCCCGCCGCGCCGCCGACCTGTACGAGCTGGACGGGCTGGACGAGTTGGCCCGGCGGCTGCCGTGGCTCACGGTGCGGCCGGTGCTCTCCGGCACCGGGCCGGCCGAGGGTGCGCTGACCGGCGAACTCCCCGAGGTGGTGGGGCGGTTCGGGCCGTGGGCCGGGCGGGAGGCGTTCCTCAGCGGGCCGCCCGCGATGGTCCGCCGGGGCGTCGGGGTGCTGCTGCGCTCGGGCGTGGCGGCCGAGCGGATCCGGCACGACCTGGTGGGCGACCTCGCGGCGGGGTGATCGGGCGGCGGGGTGATCGGGCGGCGGGGTGATCGGGTGGCCCCGGCGGGAGAATCAGCCGGGATCGGGAGTGGCCAGCGGGTCGGCGGGTCAGCTGGTCAGCGGGTCGGCGGCTCAGCCGGTCAGCCGAGGTCCGGGGCGAGCAGCGCGCGGACGCCCTCGATGTTGGCCGCCAGGTACGCCCGCAGCCGGGGCGGGACGACGTTGACGGAGGTCACCCCCTCGCGGGTGAACGGCAGCCGGACCACCTGGTACTCGCCGTTGGGCTCGTCCACCTCGGGGCCGTGCCGCCGGCTGAGGTCCATCGAGGCGAGCCGGCAGGCGAAGAAGTGCTGCACCTTGACCCCGTGCGGGTGGAGCAGGGTGCCGTCGTCATGGTGCGTGTGGCTGATGGTGTCGACGAAGGCGGGCACCACGTCGACGATCTTGCCGCCGAGTTCCTCGTCCACCTCGCGGTGCAGCGCCTCGACCACGGTGCGGTCGCCGCGCTCGACCCCGCCGCCGGGAGTGATCCAGTACGGCTGGGGCGCGCCGGGCCGGACCCGCCGGATCAGCACGATCGAGGCCGGGCCGTACGGGTCGTCCGGGTCGAGCTCCAGCAGGATCGCCCGCGCGGTGCGCTTCACCACCGGGCGGGGCGGCGGGGTTCGGTTGTCGGGGCCCATGGCGACCTCCGGGGCTGGAGCGTTGTGCGGGAGTCTCCCGCGGGACGGTCCGGCCGAAACCCGCCCGAACCGGTGCGTCCGTTCGGGGGCGGGGAGTAACTGCGGATAGATCTTGGATAGCGAAGGTGAATCTTGAACTGATCTTCCAAATATTGGTCGATTCTGATTCTCGCCTTCGAATCGAAGGATTTTGCCGAGTGATCGGTGTAAGAGTGATTGCAGGGAGGTCATCCCTGTGCTGCAATGAGCCACTATCGGGCAGATCGGAGGGCTTCGCTCCGGATGCCCTTTCTGTGCATTGACTCGGGCTGGGGGATGGACGTGGCCATGGATCAGATCGCAGAGCCGTCCAGGACGGTCCGCACCGGGCGCGTCACCAGGTCGCCGACGCCCACCTCGCCGCCCGGCAGCCCGCCGCCGTCCACCTCGCCGTCCACCTCGCCGGGCAAGGGCCGCGGCCCCACCCTGATCGGCTCCGTCCAGCGGGCGCTGCGGCTGCTGGAGGCCGTCGGGGGATTCCGGCAGGGCGCCACCGCCAAACAACTGGCCCGCGCCGCCGGACTGCCGCTCGGCACCGCCTACCACCTGCTGCGCACCCTCACCCACGAGGGCTACCTCCGGCGCTCCGACGGCCGGTTCTTCTACGGGGAGTCGGTCAACGGCATAGGCCGGGCCGACGACCGGCAGTCCGACCGGCACGACCTGCGCACGCGGATGCAGCGGTTACGGGACGAACTCGGGGCCCCCGTCTACTTCGCGCTCTACCGGGACGGCGAGATCCACGTGGTGGACGTCGCCGACGACCCCGGCCGCCCCGCCGTCCAGCCCTGGGCCGACCTCCGCGCCACCGGCCACGCGCACGCCATCGGCCAGTGCCTGCTCGGCCAACTGTCCGAGGAGGAGCGCCGTGACCACCTCGCCCGCCACCCGCCGGTCGGGCTCACCCCCTCCACCGTCACCGGCGAGGCCGCCGTCCTGCGCCGGCTCGCCTCCCTGCGACCGACCATGCCCGTCCTGGAACGTCAGGAGTACGCGCTCGGCACCGTCTGCGCGGCCGTCCCCATCACCGTCGGGCCGATGGTCGCCACCATGGCCCTCTCGTTGCCCGTCGAACAGGCCGACCGGCTGACCGTCGTCGCCGGCCAACTGCGGCGCAGCGTGGGCGCGATGGGCCCGTCGTTCGTCCTCTGACGCTCCTCGCGCCGGCACGGATCCCGTTCGTTCACCATTTGAAAAAGCACACCTTGTCCACTACGTCCCCAAACATGGACGATGGTGACCTAACGGGGATTGGTTGCACAAAACCGTCAGAAAGCGCCCCGCACCCAGCAATTGACGATCCAGGCCCCGCGCCCGAAGCCCCCCAGCCCTGCCCCCACCCCCCCCACCCCACGGCCCACCCGGCCGGCCCCACGAGAGGTACTGGCGCCATGCAGCACAGCACAGTCCAGGGACACCTGGTGATGAACCTCGTGGTCTCGCACGAGCTCTCCTTCCGCATCGTGGTGGACCTGGAGTACGAGCCCGACGACCCGTACGCCGTCCGGTTCACCTTCCACCTGCCCGGCGACGAACCCGTCACCTGGGTGTTCGCGCGCGAGCTGCTGCTCGACGGCATCAGCCGGCCCTCCGGCGAGGGCGACGTGCACATCCACCCGGTCGGCGAGGAGCTCACCGAGGTCTGCATCGTGCTGCACTCCCCCGAGGGGGACGCCCTGCTGCGGGCCTCGGCGCCGCCGCTGGTCGCCTTCCTGGCACGCACCGACCGGCTGGTGCCGATGGGCCAGGAGATCACCGGGCAGGAACTCGACGCCGAGCTCGCGGACATCCTCCGGGGATGTGAGAACGCGGGGTGAGCGGTGGCCGCGCCGCTGCCACCGACGAAGGGGCCCGCGCCGGGTGAACCACCCGGGCGCGGGCCCCTCTCGTGTCGGCCTGACGGTGTTCGGCCTGATGGTGTCCGGCCGCCTCGTGACCGGCCGGGTCGGGTTCGGCCAGTCGGTGCCCGGCCACGGCCGAGGTCAGTCGTCGTCCAGGGCCAGGTGCAGCCCCCACGAGACCAGGCTGATGATCAGCGAGCCGAGCAGCGCCGGCACGAAGCCCGTGACGTTGAAGTCCAGGTGCAGCTTCCCCGCGGCCCAGGAGGTCAGCCACAGCATCAGGGCGTTGATCACGAAGGTGATCAGCCCCAGGGTGAGGATGAACAGCGGGAACGAGAACAGCTTGACCAGCGGCTTGATCAGGAAGTTGACCAGGCCGAAGACCAGGGCGACGGCGACCACCGTCAGGGCCTTGTGGCCCAGGTCGGCCTTGCCGCTCGCGAGTTGGATACCGTTGACGATCCAGGCGGCGACCCAGATGGCCACCGCGTTGATCACTGTCTTGATGAGGAAACCCTTCATGACGCCCAAGCCTGGCAGGCCCCGCCGTCCCGGGGGAAGCTCTCCTCGGACATGTTGGCGCTCCCGCCGGACATCCTGGCGCCCCCGGTCCGGTGCCCGTGGTGTTGAATGCCCCTGGCCCGCACGGTGGATGGACGAAGGAGGGGAGTAGCGGTGAAGCTGTTCCGGTTGGACGAACTGGACGTCGAACGCGCGGCGAACGACGGCGCGTACCTGCGCTTCCTGTGCGAACCGCGGATGTCCGCCGGGCTCTACGCGCTCTCCCCCGGCGACACCGACCCGCAGACCGCGCACGACCAGGACGAGATCTACCAGGTGATCAGCGGTCGCGCCGAACTGACCGTCGGCGCCGAGACCGCCACGGTCGGGCGCGGCACCGTCGTCTACGTCCCGGCCGGCACCCCGCACCGCTTCCACCACGTCACCGAGGAGCTGCGGGTCCTGGTGGTGTTCTCCCCGCCCGAGGGCTGACCGCCCGCGGACCGACCGTCTAGGGTCCTGGGCATGAGCAAGAGCCTGACGGAAGAACTCTGGGCGGCCATCGAGCCGGTGTACGCCGAGATCCTCGCCCACCCCTTCATCGGTGGCCTCACCGACGGCACCCTGCCGCGTGCGGCCTTCCGCCACTTCGTCGTCCAGGACTCGCACTACCTGCGCGACTACGCCCGCGCGCTCGCCGTCTGCGCCGCCAAGGCGCCCGGCGAGGAGGACGTGCGGGCCTTCGCCGACGACGCGGTCGGCGCGCTGGCCGCGGAACAGGGCATGCACGCCGAGTTCCTGACCGCCTTCGGCGGCAGCGCCGAGCAGGCCGCCGCCGAACCGGTGCTGCCCACCACCCGGGCCTACACCAGCTACCTGCTGGCCACCGTCTACGGCGGCTCCTTCGCCGAGGCCGTCGGCGCGGTGCTGCCCTGCTACTGGATCTACGCCCGGGTCGGCGAGGCGCTGCTCGCCCAGGGCTCCCCCGACCCGCTGTACGCCAAGTGGATCGCCACCTACGGCGACGAGGCGTTCCAGTCCGTCGTCCGCCGGGTGCTGGCGCTCACCGACCGCCTCGGCGAGGAGATCTCCCCGGCCGAACGGCGCCGGGTCGTCGAGCACTTCACGACCACCTCGCGCTACGAGTGGATGTTCTGGGACGCCGCCTGGCGCGGCGAGCGCTGGCCGGTCTGACCGCTGGTCGCAGGGGGTGCGGGGCCCTTGCCGGGGGTCGTCCCCGAGGTCCGCACCCGGGTCTCCCCGGGGCCCCGGGTCGGGGTGATCTAGGGGTTCTCTCCGGGCCGACGGGCCTCGTTCCGGCACTCGTGTCCCCGTACGATCGAAGTACCGAAAGCAAGCGGGATGCGGCACCGGACGGCAGCCGACCCCACGGGGAGAGAAGGAACGGTCATGGCTGAGCTCTGGAAGTCGCTGCCCTCCTGGGTGCGGAACATCGTCATCCCGGTGCTGGTCCTGGTGCTGCTCTGGAACATCGTGGGATTCGTCTTCGGTGTCGTCGGCGCCCTGCTGAGCATCATGATCAAGGTGCTGGTCGTCGCCGGCATCGCCGCCGCCGTGGTGGTCCTGGTGAAGAAGGCCGCCAAGGGCTGAGCAACCGCCCGAGGCCCGGCCCCCGTCCAGGGGGCCGGGCCTTCGGCGTTCCTGGCGCGGGGTCCGGCCGGCCGGAGGCGTGCTGGACCTGCGGCGATCGGCTCGCTACGGTGTTGGGCGTCATGTGCAGGCAACACCGCCTGCCGACGCGGGAGCTCGGAGCACCGGGCTGAGAGGGCGCTGACCGGGACGTCGACGGACGGACCGACGGCTGCGTCGACCGCAGGAACCTGACCGGGTAATGCCGGCGTAGGGAGTATGAGGTCAGATGACCACGTTCGAAGCACAGCCGCAGCCTGCCCGCAGCACCGGGAACAGCGGCACCGAGGCCGGCAGCACCGAGGCCGCCACCGCCACCGCCACCGCCACCGCCACGGCCACCGTCACCGCCACCGTCACCAGCGCCGGCACCGGCTACCCCACCCCGGCCTGGCGCAAGGCCTACCGCGAAGGGTCCCGGCCCGACCTGCGGGTCCCGTACCGCGAGGTGCAGCTCACCAACGGCAGGACCGTCCCGCTGTACGACACCTCCGGCCCGTACACCGACCAGGCCTACGAACCCGACGTGCGGCGCGGCCTGCCCGCCCTGCGCGACGCCTGGATCCGCCAGCGCGGCGACGTCGAGGAGTACGACGGCCGCGAGGCGCGCCCCGAGGACGACGGGATCAAGCACACCTCGCCGCGCGGCGGAAACCTGCGCAACCTGGACGCCGTCTTCCCGGGCCGCCCGCGTCGCCCGCTGCGCGGCCGCGGCGGTGCCGCCGTCACCCAACTCGCCTACGCCAAGCGGGGCGTGGTCACCCCCGAGATGGAGTTCGTGGCGCTGCGCGAGGGCCTCGCCCCCGAGTACGTGCGGGCCGAGGTGGCCCGCGGCCGGGCCGTCATCCCGGTCAACGTGAACCACCCCGAGGTGGAGCCGGCGATCATCGGCACCAACTTCCTGGTGAAGATCAACGCCAACATCGGCAACTCCGCCGTCACCTCCTCGATCGAGGAGGAGGTGGAGAAGATGACCTGGGCCACCCGTTGGGGCGCCGACACCGTCATGGACCTCTCCACCGGCCGCAACATCCACACCACCCGCGAGTGGATCCTGCGCAACTCCCCCGTGCCGATCGGCACCGTGCCGCTCTACCAGGCCCTGGAGAAGGTCGACGGCAAGGCCGAGGACCTGAGCTGGGAGGTGTACCGGGACACCGTCGTCGAGCAGTGCGAGCAGGGCGTCGACTACATGACCGTCCACGCCGGCGTCCTGCTCCGGTACGTCCCGCTGACCGCCCGCCGCAAGACCGGCATCGTCTCGCGCGGCGGCTCGATCATGGCCGCCTGGTGCCTGGCGCACCACCAGGAGAACTTCCTCTACACCAACTTCGAGGAGCTCTGCGACATCCTCGCGCGCTACGACGTCACCTTCTCGCTCGGCGACGGCCTGCGCCCCGGCTCCATCGCGGACGCCAACGACGAGGCGCAGTTCGCCGAACTGCAGACCCTCGGCGAACTCGGCCGGATCGCCCGCGAGCGCGACGTCCAGGTGATGATCGAGGGCCCGGGCCACGTCCCGATGCACAAGATCAAGGAGAACATGGATCTCCAGAAGGAGATCTGTGACGAGGCGCCGTTCTACACCCTCGGCCCGCTCACCACCGACGTCGCCCCCGGCTACGACCACATCACCTCGGGCATCGGCGCCGCGATGATCGCCTGGTGGGGCACCGCGATGCTCTGCTACGTCACGCCCAAGGAGCACTTGGGCCTGCCCAACCGCGACGACGTCAAGACCGGCGTGATCACCTACAAGATCGCCGCCCACGCCGCCGACCTCGCCAAGGGCCACCCCGGCGCCCAGGACTGGGACGACGCCCTCTCCGACGCCCGCTTCGAGTTCCGCTGGGAGGACCAGTTCAACCTGGCCCTCGACCCGGAGACCGCCCGCTCCTTCCACGACGAGACCCTCCCCGCCGAACCCGCCAAGACGGCCCACTTCTGCTCCATGTGCGGCCCGAAGTTCTGCTCGATGAAGATCAGCAAAAGCATCAATGAGAAGTTCGGCAACGGTGCGGCCTCGCCCGAGTACGACGAGGAAGCCGTCGAGGGCATGAAGGCCATGTCCGAGGAGTTCAAGGCCCAGGGCAACAAGGTCTACCTCCCGCTGGCCGACTGACGAGGGTCTGACGATGGCGCTGTCCCTTGACACCGAAGAGGCTGTCCTGGGGCAGCGTCTCCTCATCAGCCGGTAGCGTGGTGCTGGGCCATACCCCAGGAGGACAGATGAACCCTGAGCACCTCGCCCTGATCGAGGAGTTCCGCAGGTCCGCCCCGGCGAACTTCAAGATCGAGTTCTCTGGTGACATCGTCATCATGCAGGCGTCGCCCTCGGCCATCCACGAGCGGAACCTCTCCGTTGTCCGCCGACAGTTCGAGGCCCGTGCTCCGGCTGGATACCTCTCCACGGGAAACATGGACCTGACCTCTCCTCAGGTGTCGAAGCTGCGAAACCCAGACCTCACGTATCTCCCCGAAGACGCCATGACGACCACGGAGAACAGGGTTCCGGCCGAGCTGGCTCTCATCGCAGTCGAGATCGTCTCGCCGTCGAACCCGGAGAACGACTGGGTCGGCAAGCTCCGTGACTACCCGCTGATGCAGATCCCGCTCTACCTCTTGGTGGACGCCGCGCAGAAGACCGTCACGCTCTTCAGGGAGCCCGAGGCCGGTCGCTATCGGATGAGGGAAGACGCCGATTTCGGGGAGGTCATCCACATCCCCGAGCCGTTCGGCTTCACCCTCGACACCACGGTTCTGCTCCCGTACTGACGGTCTCGTCCGGTCCGGGCGGTGCGCCAGTGTGGTTGGCCAGCGTGAATGTGCTGGTTCTGGGTTGAAGCTCTGCTCGATGAAGATCAGCCAGAAGATCCGCGCCGAGCACGGTGACGGTTCCAGTGCCGTGGAGACCGAGTTCGACGCCGAGGCGCTGGCCGGGATGGCGGAGAAGTCCGCCGAGTTCGCCGCCCAGGGCAACCGGGTCTACCTCCCGCTGGCCGACTGACGTCCAGCTGCACCTCGCTGCCGCCCCGGTGAGCTTCGACGCTTGCCGGGGCGGCACCGTGTCTGCGCACGGAAGGCGGACGGCAACACACTTGTCCGGACTTCGGACGCGGGCACATCCGGCGTACTACGCTGAGCGCCGTCCCAATCACCCTCAGTGAGGAGCTGGTATGCCGTACTCGCCGCTGCTGATCAAGCCCATGAAAGAGGCGTGATCCGGCCGGATGGAGTTCTGCATTTTGCAGCTAGTGGTGCTAGAGTGCAGATATGACGGCACTCACCATCCGAGATGTCCCGGACGACCAGATCCAGACCCTGAAGGTCCGCGCGGCCCAGGCCGGCAAGTCGCTCCAGGCATTCATGCAGGACCTGATCGCAAGAGAAACGTCCAAGCCCACGATGGCGGAGATGATGGAGCGGCTGAACCGGGAGACCACCGCTCGCGTCAGCGCCGCCGACATCGTTTCTGCCATTGACGAGGGGCGAGCCGGGCGTTGATCGTCATCGACTGCTCCGCTCTGGTTCTGGTCCTCACGGCCCACAGCTCGAACGGAGAGCTCATCCGGAGCCGTGTGGCCGAGGCGGGGGACGTCTACGCCCCCACCCTCCTGGACTACGAGATCCAGTCGGCCCTGCTCGGCATGCAGCGTGGCGGCAAGTTGACCGAGAAGGAGGTGGAAAGAGCGGTCGTCGCCTACCGGATGCTTCCCATCGCCAAACGGGAGACGCTGCCGTTCTGGGACAGGGTGAAGAAGCTGCACGCCAACCTCAGCTCCTACGATGCCCAGTACGTGGCCCTGGCGGAAGCCCTCGGCGCACCGCTGGTCACGAGCGACGCGAGGATCAAACGCAGCGGTGCGGCAAAGTGCGAGGTTGAGGTCTTCGCCGCGAGCCATCCCTGACTGACGCAACTCTTCGTAGTGGCGCGGCGTCCCGGCGTCCGGCGGGGCGGGGCGGGGCGGGTCAGGCGAGGGCGGGGGCGGGTTCGAGGAGGACGGTGGCGCGGTCGGCGGTGAGGATGCCGAGGATGTAGCCGTCGTCGTCGACGACGGGCCAGACCGCCATGCGCTTGACCCGCATCGCGATCGCGGCCAGGGCCAGGCCCAGGCCCGGCCAGGCGAACGGGCCGCGCTGGTGCGCCGTGGCGCTGATCGAGGTCCGCTCGGTGGTCCGGGGGTGCTCCAGGAAGGTGTGGAGCCCGGTGCGGGTGACCAGCCCCTCGCACCGGCCGTCGTGGCCGCGGACGAGCAGGTATTCGACGTGGGCGCCGCGCAGGATGTCGTTGGCCTGGTCGACGGTGCTGTCGTCGGCTATCTGGTACTCGCAGGGCTCCATCGCGTCGGCGACCGTGAGGCCGTGGCCGGTGCGTGCCGCCTGCGGGGTGTGAGTGGTCACGGTGGTCACCGCTTCCCGTCCCCGGGTGTCCGGCCGGAACGGCCCGGACGACCCTTCACCCAGAACGAAGCCGGAACGGGTACCGGGATGCGGAATGCCCTGGATGTCTTCGAGCCTACTCCTGTGACGGCAGGCCCGCCGGGGGGTGCCGCGGAGTACCGTTGGGAGACAACCGAGGACATTCCGTATACCGGTACCGGCGCTGGTGTCGCCCTGGGTCATGACAGGTCCTTGCGGACCGGACGGGCGGCTTCTGATGCTGCCGATCCCCCTCCCCGTTCCCACCACTCCCGGGCCGTGGTCCGTGCCCGGAGTCCCGTTGCTGCCACGTCTGGTGCTGGAGCCGACGATGGCGCGGGGCGGGGTGTTCGACGGTGCCTGGTGGCCGCGTTCGAACCGGGTGCTGGCCGAACTGCCGGACCTGGTCACCGCGCTCGGCGCCCACCTGGGGCGCATCATCCGGGTGGGCCTGGACACCTCGGCCTGGGACGGCGTGCCCCGTTCCGTCGTGGTGAACGGCCTCCTGATCAGGATCAACTGGCTCACCAGCAGCAGCGCGACGATCAGCGTCACCCGCGGCTTCCAGGACCACTTCCTCCTCCTGGTCGTGCCGCCCCGCACCGACCCGGAGACGGCCTCCACGGCCATGGCGGCGGCGTCGGCGACCGGCAACCGCACCCCGGCGGCCGAACTCCTGCTGGACTGGCCGGGGTTCGGGTGTCAGGTGACGTCGTCGGGGCTGGTGAAGGCGGGGCTGGTGTAGCCGGGGGCGGTGAAGTCGGGGGCCGGGGTGGGGACGGCGCCGGGGCTGGTGAAGTCGGGTGAGGTGTAGTCGGCGGTGGGGACGGGGCCCGGGCTGGAGAAGTCGGGTGAGGTGTACCCCGGGCTGGTGAACTCGGGGGCGCCGGCGGGGACGGCGGGCAGGTGGGTGTGCAGGTAGGGGAGCAGGCCGCGGTCGCGCAGCGCGGTGCGCCATTCGCGGCGGGCGTCGGCGAGTTCGGCGGCGAGTTCCGGGTCGGTGCCGGCCGGGGCGGCGGCGCCGCCGTCGCGTATGGCGGTGAGGACGAGTCCGATGATGCCGATGGCCATTGCGGCGACTCCGGCGGCGAGGGCGACCCAGCCGGCGGTGACGAGGCTGCGGGCGAGGGTGAGGTCGGGGTTGGCGGCGCGCAGCAGGTAGCCGATGAGCAGCAGGACCAGGGCGGCGGTCCAGGCGAGGACCGGGGTGAGCACGGTGAGGACGGGGAAGAGCCCGGCGCCGCCGTTGGCGGAGCGCAGTTGGGTGAGCAGTCCGGGGGCGATGGGTTCGGCGCCCGGGGGCGGCGGGGGTGTGGTGCGCAGGGTCTCGCGCAGCCGGGTGTAGTGCGTGTACTCGGTGGCGGCCGCGGCGGCGATGGCGTCGGCGTCGCGCAGGGCGCGGACGCGCAGCTGGTCGGTGGTGAGCGCGCCGGGGGCGCGCAGGGCGGTGAGGACGGTGTGGTCGCGCAGGGCTTCGGCGAGGAGGCGCTCGTATTCCGGGCGGTCCTCGGCGAGCAGCGGCGGGGGGTTGGTCATGGGGACCCCGTTCATGCGGACCCCGGTTCGCTCCGCCCCAGGGGCCGCGGGACCCTCAGGGGCGCCGAAACGGGCGCGGAGGCGGGCCGCCGGACGGGCGGCCGGGTGTGGTGTGCCTCATGTTAGGGGCGGGCGCGGCCGTGCTGACAGTCGGTTTCCGGAATTTCGCGCCCCGGCCCGCGCGCGTGCGGTGGCCCGGGCGCCGGGAACGCCCGTTCGACCGGCCCCGGTCCGCGGGCCTCAGCTGACGGGGAGTCGGGCGACGAGCAGGCGCCCTTCCATGGTGACGCCGCCGTCCATGGCCACCGCGAGGTCGTCGGCGTAGACGTAGGGGCCGGGGATGTGCGGCGGCTGGCCGTCGTCGGCGTGCACCGCGCCGGTGAGGTACGGGATGGGGCTGTGCCCGTGCACGATGCGGGTGCCGCCGTAGGTGTCGAGGAGTTCGTGGACGGCCGTCGGGCCGGCGTCGCCGCGGAAGGCGAAGCGCTTGGTGAAGCGGCGGAAGCAGTCCCACCACTCGTCGACGCCCTCGTCGGCGAGCAGGCTGTGGACGGCGTCGTTGACGTCGGGGATGGACTCGCCGTACTCCAGGTACGCGGTGGTGTCGGAGTGCAGCAGCAGGTGGCCGTCCTCCAGCGCGATGGCGGGCAGCCGGGAGAGCCAGCTGATGTGGTGGCCCTCCAGCCGGTCCAGGTCGTGCTGCTGGCCGCCGTTGAGCCGCCAGGCGGCGAGGAAGGAGGCGGTGCCGGCGGTGGACTGGACGGGTTCGTCGCCGTACCGGGCGGCGCCGAGGAAGAGCAGCTCGTGATTGCCCATCAGGGCGCGGCAGTAGCCGCCGGCGGCGGCGGCTTCGGCGGCGAGCTGCATCACGAGGTCGATGACGCCGATGCCGTCGGGGCCGCGGTCGGTGAAGTCGCCGAGGAACCAGATCCGGGAGCGGCCGGCGGACCAGTGGCCTTCGGCGTCGATCAGGCCCTGGTGGCGCAGCTCGGCGCGCAGCTCCTCCAGGTAGCCGTGCACGTCGCCGACGACGTAGAGCGGGCCGGGGGGCTCGCCGGGGCCGGGGGCGGGGTACGGGTAGCTGGGCGCGGAGGGGTCGGGCAGCGGCGGGCCGAGTTCGATGGTCGGCGGGTCGTCGCGGCCGGGGGCCTGGTGGGCGTGGTCCTGGTGGGCGGGGGACTGCTGGTCGGGCAGGGCCGGCTCGTAGCCGGGGTGGTCCTGGTGGGAACCGGGGTGGTCCTGGTGGGAGAAGAGCGGGGCGTTCTCCGGGGCGTGCACGGTGTGGTCCTGCCCGTCGGCGGGCCAGTGCTGCTCCAGGTAGCGGGCTCCGCCGTAGCCGCTGTAGGTCTCCGCTTCGTACGGCGTGCCGGGGTAGCCGGTGGCGGGCTCCGGTTCGTAGTAGGTGCCGTACGGCAGCACGTCGAGGTCCGGCTGGTGGCGGGGGCCTGAGTCGGGGTGTTCAGGCCCGGGGAAGCGGTCCTCGGGTGTCATTCGCCCATCATAGGAAGACCACTCTCCCGGCGTCGTCACCTGGTGGGTATCCAATCCTCCGGAGCGTCAGCCGGGCCGTCCCGCAAGGTCCGTTTTGTCCCGGCTCGGTATGGTCTAGACCTCGCCCGGGAGTCGGGGAGGGCTGACGGTGGTGCGCGGGCTCCGGCGCTGGGAGGACGCGCGGACGATCAGCTCGGTCGGCATCAGGGTGCCCGGTGGCGGGCCGGTGCCGGCGGTGCGGAAGCGCGGCGGGAAGAGCCGGGCGATGTCGACGCCCGTCCCGGAGTCGACGCCCTCGATGGCGTCGATGAGCAGGTTGACCACGGTGGTGCCGATCCGGCGGGGCTTGAGGGAGAGCGTGGTGATCGGCGGTTCGGTGGTGGCGTAGACGTCGCTCTCGCTGCAGCAGACCAGCAGCAGGTCGTCGGGGACCCGCAGGCCGTAGCGGCGGGCGGCGGCGAGCAGGTCGGTGCCGTTGGGGTCGAACAGGCCGTAGACGGCGTCGGGCCGGTCGGGGCGGGCGAGCAGCCGGTCGGCGGCGACGGCGCCGGCGGCCGGGTCGTGCGCGGGGTAGGCCTCGTAGACCGGCTCCTGGCCGACCTTGGTGCACCAGCCGAGGTAGGCCTCGGTGGAGAGCCGGGTGTAGGTGTCGGTGCTGGTGCCGGTGAGCAGGCCGATGCGGCGGGCACCGGCCTCGGAGAGGTGGTCGAGGATGCCGAGCACGGCGGCCTCGTGGTCGTTGTCGACCCAGGCGGTGACCGGGCAGTTGCCGGGCTTGCCGTCGCTGACGACCGGGACGCCGGACCGGTACAGCTCGCTGACCAGAGGGTCCTGGTCGGGCGGGTCGATCACCACGGTGCCGTCCAGGGCGATGTTGCCCCAGACGTCGTGGCGGGAGGAGGCGGGCAGCACCACCAGCGCGTAGCCGCGGCCGAGGGCGGCGCTGGTGGCGGCCCGGGCCATCTCGGCGAAGTACGCGAACTCCGTGAAGGTGAACGGTTCTTCACCGTAGGTCGTGACGGTCAGCCCGATCAGGCCGGACCGTCCGGTGCGCAGGGTGCGGGCGGCCGCGGAGGGCCGGTAGCCGAGGCGCTCGGCGACCTCGCGCACCCGGCTGCGGGTCTCGTCGGGCAGGCGGCCCTTTCCGTTCAGCGCGTCGGAGACGGTGGTGATCGACACTCCGGCGGCTGCTGCCACATCCCGGATGCCGGCCCGTTCCAGACGCCGTGAGGTGGTGGGACGCCGACCGCTCTGGTTGGCTGCTGCTGTCATGGCGGACCGATCGTATGGCTCCTGACAAGGGTCTGTGACCGGCGCATCGGGAGCCCTCGGAGATACGTTTCTCCAAGAGTGAGCCGGGGTGCGCTCCTTCGATACCCGCACGAAACCAGCCGTCTTACCTCTGACATGTGCCAAAGGAACCCGGCAGAATGGCTGATCTGCGCCTGTCACCCGACCGGGCATCTCACCCCTACGGGTGAGCGCGGTCGGTATCGTTCAAGGCACCCGACCGGGGTGCCCCGGACGCGTTCCGAGATCCCGGGCACGGTGGCGATCCCACAGGTGGCGGGGGCGACCGCACCGGAGAACACGCGCCGAACACGCGCCGAACGCGTGCCGAACACGCGCGGACAGCATCGAGAAGGAGTAGGACCGTGACGAGTACGTCAGCGCAGGGCCCGCGGCTGCGGCCGACCCTGGACGGCATCCCCACCTACAAGCCCGGCAAGCCGGCCGGCGCCGACGCGTACAAGCTGTCCTCCAACGAGAACCCGTACGACCCGCTGCCCGGCGTGCTGGAGGCGGCGGTCGCGGCGGCCGGCTCGCTCAACCGCTACCCCGACATGGCCGTCGGCGAGCTCAGCGAGGTGCTGGCCGAGCGCTTCGGCGTGCCCGTCGAGCACATCGCCACCGGCACCGGCTCGGTCGGCGTCGCCCAGTCGCTGATCCTCGCCACGGCGGGCCCCGGCGACGAGGTGGTCTTCGCCTGGCGCTCCTTCGAGGCGTACCCGATCATCACCCAGGTCGCCGGCGCGACCCCCGTCCCGGTGCCGATCACCGAGGCCGGCGACCACGACCTGGACGCGATGCTCGCCGCGATCACCCCGAAGACCCGGCTGGTGTTCGTCTGCAACCCCAACAACCCCACCGGCAACGTGATCCACCGCGCCGAGCTGGAGCGCTTCCTGGACGCCGTCCCGTCCGACGTCCTGGTGGTCGTCGACGAGGCGTACATCGAGTTCATCCGCGACCCCGAGGTGCCCAACGGCATCGACCTCTACCGGGACCGCCCCAACGTCTGCGTGCTGCGCACCTTCTCCAAGGCGTACGGCCTCGCGGGCATGCGGGTCGGCTTCGCGATCGCGCACGAGCCGGTGGCCAACGCGCTGCGCAAGACCGCCGTCCCGTTCGGCGTCAGCCAGCTCGCCCAGAACGCCGCCGTCGCCTCGGTGCGCGCCGAGCAGGCGCTGCTGGAACGGGTGGACGCGCTGGTCGAGGAGCGCACCCGGGTGGTGGCCGGGCTGCGCGCCCAGGGCTGGGAGATCCCGGACTCGCAGGCCAACTTCGTCTGGCTGGGGCTCGGCGAGCGCTCGCAGGAGTTCGCCGTCGCGTGCGCCGAGGCCGGGGTGATCGTCCGGCCGTTCCCGGAGGGCGTCCGGATCTCGATCGGCGAGACCGAGGGCAACTCGATCTTCCTCTCGGTGGCCGAGGCGTTCCGCAAGACGCTCTGATCCCTCCCTTCTCCGTAGGGGCGCGCCGTTCACGGTGCGCCCCTACGGCGTTCCCGGGGGTCTGGGGCCGGTCGGCGGTGGGACCCGGGGCGCTGCCGGATGGCTGGAGATCACCGGAACTCACCGGAACTCACTGGGAGCCCGCTGGGAGTTCGGCCAACGACGGCCCACGGCACGGCCAAGGCGCCCGCGCGAACCGGGCGGTGTGACCGGAATGCCCGGATCCGCCCGGTCAGTCTTCTCCCAGCCCGCGCCCAGGGCTCCGCAAGAGCGCCCAGGAAAGCTGTCCGGCATGAAGGTGCTCCCGCGACGGCGAGGCGTCGTCCTCGTCAACTCCGCGCTCGGCGTGGCGCTCCTGGGCGGTGCCGCCCTGGTGTACGCCACAGTGAACAGCGGCACCAGTGCCGCCGCCGGCAAGACCCAGATCCGTACGGCGACCGTGGCCAAGGGAACGGTCCTGGCCACCGTGTCCGGAACCGGCACCCTGGTCTCACCGACCGACGCGGCCCAGGACTTCGCCACCGGCGGCCGGCTCACCTCGGTCAAGGTCGCGGTGGGGGACGCCGTCAAGAAGGGCCAGGTGCTCGCCACCGTCGACACCACGGCCGCCCAGCAGCAGGTGGACGCCGCCCAGGCGTCCCTCACCACGGCCAACGCCAACCTCACCAAGGCGCAGGCCGGTGTCACCACCACGACCACCCAGCCGCTGCCGGGTGCGACCTCCGGCGCCGGCGGCAACGGCGGCGGTGGTGGGGACCGCGGAGCGGGCGCGAACAGCACGCCCGCTCCGCAGACCACCACCATCACCACCACCAAGGTCGACGACGCGGCCGTCGCCCAGGCCCAGCAGCAGGTCGCCACCGCGCAGACCACCCTCGCCAACGCCCAGGCGGCGCTGACCGGCACCACCCTGACCGCCTCGGTGGACGGGACGGTCGCGTCCGTCTCGGCGAAGGTCGGCGACACCGTGGGCGGCGCGGGTTCCGGCGGCTCGTCCGGTTCGTCGGGCTCCACCGGATCGACCGGGTCGACCGGCAAGTCGTCCACCGGCAGCACCGCCTCGGGCGGCGCGCCGAGCGGCTTCATCGTGCTGACCAACCCGACCGGGATGCAGGTCACCGCCAACTTCTCCGAACTGGACTCGCTCAAGCTCAAGAAGGGCGAGGCGGCCACCGTCACCCTGAACGCGCAGTCCGACACCAAGCTCAACGCCAGTGTCCTGTCCGTCAGTTCGCTGCCCAGCAGTAGCAGCGGCGGCAGCGCCGGCTCGACGGCCGTCCAGTACGCCGCCACGCTCCAGCTCAGCGGTGACACCAGCGCGCTGCGCACCGGCCTCAGCGCCACCGTCCAGGTGATCACCGGCGAGGCGGACAGCGCGCTGTCACTGCCGACCTCCGCGCTCTCCGGCACCGGCGCCAGCCGCACCGCGACCGTGGTGCACCCGGACGGCTCCAGCGAGCGGGTCAGCGTCGGGGTCGGCGTCGAGGGCGACAGCACGGTGCAGGTGGTCTCCGGGCTGAAGGAGGGCGACAAGGTCGAACTCCCCACCACCAGCGGCGGCAACGGCTTCCCGAACGCCTCCTTCCCGGGGATCGGCGGCGGCCAGGGCCGTGGCGGCCAGGGCGGCGGCGCCGGCCTGGCGGGCGTCGGCGGTGGCGGTGGCGGCGGTGCCGCCGGCGGCGGGGCCGGCCGGGGCGGTAAGGGCTGAGCATGCGTCACGTCATCGACAAGCGCGTCCCGGCGGCGCCCCCGCCCGTCATCCAGCTGCGCCGGATCACCAAGGCGTACGGGCACGGCGACGCCGTCGTGCACGCGCTGCACGGCCCGGAGGACCCGGACACCGGCGGCCCGCTCGGCGTCAGCCTGAACATCCACCAGGGCGACTACGTCGCGGTGATGGGCAGCTCCGGCTCCGGCAAGTCCACCATGATGAACATCCTCGGCTGCCTGGACGTCCCGACCGCCGGCCGCTACCTGCTGGACGGCATCGACGTCGGCCACCTCGACGAGGGGCAGCTCGCGCTGGTCCGCAACCGCAAGATCGGCTTCGTCTTCCAGTCCTTCAACCTGATCCCGCGCACCACCGCGCTCGCCCAGGTCGAGCTGCCGCTCGCCTACGCGGGCGTCCGGGCCTCGGAGCGGCGCCGCCGAGCCCTGGCCGCGCTCTCCCTGGTCGGCCTCGCCGAACGCGCCGGGCACCGGCCCAACCAGCTCTCCGGCGGCCAGCAGCAGCGCGTCGCGGTCGCCCGGGCACTGGTCACCGCACCGGCGATGCTGCTCGCCGACGAGCCCACCGGCAACCTGGACAGCCGCTCCACCGAGGAGGTCCTCGACCTCGTCGACGCGCTCAACGCCACCGGCCGCACAGTCGTCCTGATCACCCACGAGGACGAAGTCGCGCGGCACGCCAAGCGGGTGCTCCGGCTGGTCGACGGCCGGATCGTCAGCGACGTCCGGCAGGCCCCGGTGGACGGGCCGCCGCCGCTGCTGCGCGAGCTGGGGGTGTCGGCGTGATCCTCTGGCAGATGCTCCGCTTCGCGGTTGGCGGCCTGGCCGCCAACAAGGTGCGCTCGGCGCTCACCATGCTCGGGGTGCTGATCGGCGTCGCCTCGGTGATCCTGCTGCTGGCCGTCGGCAACGGTTCGTCGGTGGCGGTGAAGGAGTCGATCACCTCGCTCGGCACCAACTCGCTCACGGTCAGCTCCGGTTCGGCCAGCGGCGGCGCCCGTGCCACCTCCTCGGTGAAGAAGCTGACGGTCGCCGACGCCAAGGCACTGGCCGCCGACACCGACTCGACCGCGATCAGGTCGGTCGCCCCGGTGGTCACCACCAGCGGGACGGCGCTGTACGGGGACATCTCGTACAGCCCCGGCTCGATCGTCGGCACCTACCCGGCGTACTTCGAGACCGCCAACCAGAAGGTCGCGCACGGCGAGTACTTCACCGACGACGACGTGCTCGGCTCGCGCAAGGTCGCGGTGCTCGGCGCCACGACGGCCAAGCAGCTGTTCGACACCGTGGACCCGGTCGGCAAGAAGATCGTCCTCGGCGGCACCCCGTTCACCGTGGTCGGCGTGCTCCAGGCCAAGGGCGGCAGCGGCTTCACCGACCCGGACGACGTGGTGATCGCCCCGCTGCCGACCGTGCAGAACGCCTTCACCGGCTTCGGGGCCGTCAACCAGATCCTGGTGCAGGCCAGTTCGGCCGACAGCACGACCGCGGCCCAGGCCGAGATCACCCGGGTGCTGCTCGGCACCCACGCGATCGCCGACCCGACCAAGGCCGACTTCCGGATCACCAGCCAGTCCTCGCTGCTCACGGCGAGGGAGAGCACCACGAAGACCTTCACCGTGCTGCTCGGCGCGGTGGCGGCGATCTCGCTGCTCGTCGGCGGGATCGGGATCACCAACATCATGCTGGTGACGGTCACCGAGCGGACCAGGGAGATCGGCATCCGCAAGGCGCTCGGCGCCCCGCGCGCGGTGATCCTCGGGCAGTTCCTGACCGAGTCGACCCTGCTCTCCGTGCTAGGCGCCGGTCTCGGGGTGGCCGCCGGGATCGCCGGCTCGCACTTCAGCATCGTCGGCATCAAACCGGTGGTGATCCCCGAATCCGTGATCGGCGCGTTCGGCATCGCCGTCGCCATCGGGCTGTTCTTCGGCAGCTACCCCGCCAACCGGGCCGCCTCGCTGCGGCCGATCGACGCCCTCCGGCACGAGTAGGACTCCCATGAGCAACGAGATCGCCACGGTCAGCAGCAGCACGCCGGCCGAGCAGGTCGCCCTGCTCGCCACCCCGCCGGACGCCCGCGACGTCACCGCCGAGCTCGCCGCCCCGCCGCGGCGCAAGCTGCCCTGGCTCAGCCTGGTGCTGGCGGGGGGCGTCATCGCCAGCGGGGCCTTCGCGGGCGGGGTCTGGTACCAGCAGAACCACGGGACGAAGAGCGGCTCCTCGCACGCGACGGCCTCTGGCGCTGTGCCGCAGCAGCGGGCGGCCGGGGCGGCCGGGGCGAGCGGTGGCGGGTACGGGCAGGGCGGCTCCCGCCGGGGTGGTCAGGGTGGTGGTCAGGGCCAGGGCACTGGTCAGAGCCAGGGCGGGCAGGCCGGGCTCACCCGGGGCACGGTCAAGGCCGTCGACGGCACCACCGTCTACCTGACAGACGCCAACGGCAACACCGTCAAGGTCACCACCGGCGACGCGACGAAGGTCCAGCTCAACAAGGAGGGCAAGGTCGCCGACCTCCAGCCCGGCCAGAGCGTGACCGTCGTCGGCACCCCCGACGCCAACGGCGGCTACGCGGCCAGCCAGCTCGTCGAAGGCGCGGCCGCCGGTGCGGGTGGCGCGGGTGGCTTCGGCGGCGGTGGCTTCGGCGGTGGCGGTGCTCCCAGGAACCCGTCCGGGGGCTGACCCCGTAGCTCCCGGACGCCGCGAGGCCCTCGCCCATCCCTGGGGCGAGGGCCTTCGCATGTGGTCAGCGCTGGTTGTCGCGTTCGTCGCCGGGGTGTGGCGTTTTGAGGGTCGCGATGGCACCGAGGGCCACGATGACGATCGCGGGCGCGAGGAGGAAGACCAGGGCCGCGCCGACGAAGAAGCTCATCACCCCCACGCCTCGTCCCGTTCCACGTCGCGGAGGAGGTGGAGGAGGTTGAGCAGAGTGCTCACGGGGGCGTTGCCGAAGTCGACGAGGATCCGGCCGTCGAGGGTGGTCTCGTGGGGGAAGGCGGAGCCCCAGAGGAGACCGTAGGAGCGTCCGCGCTGGTGCACCTCGCCGAGCAGGGCGACGATCTGGGGCGGGGTGTAGTCGCGCATCCGGGGGTCGTCCGGCGCGACGGGTTCGCGGGCGGCGCTCACGCGGCGAAGTCCAGCTCGTACCAGACCGTTTTGCCACGCTCCTGGGTGTCCACGCCCCAGCGGTGCGTGAGCCCCTCGATGAGCTGGAGCCCCCGGCCGGTCGTGGCCAGGTCGGGGAGCTGGTGTCGCTCGGGGAGGACGTCGCTCTCGTCCGAGACGGAGACCCGGAGGGTGCCGTCGAGGAGCGAGAGGAGGACGACGGGGGAGGCGGTCTTGCCGTGCCGCCAGGCGTTGACGACCAGTTCGGCCAGGGCGAGTTCGGCGAAGAAGATGGTCTCGGCGTCCCACCCGGAGCGGGTCAGGGCGTCCCGCAGGGACTGCCGGGCGAGCGCGAGCGAGGGGGTGTTGAGGGTGCACACGGGAACCTCCGCGAGGCTGCTGGTGTGGGGAGGGGGAGATGCCTTCAGCGCGCGGGCAGCGGGCGCCTACTACCCGGCGAACAGGCATTGCTGACGATCCGTCGGATCGATCTGGGGTTGACGATAGCGCATCGGAACTTAAATTTAGGTAGTTGCGAGGAAGATCCCTCTCCCGGGGGACGGATGGTCCTTGCCGTAGCCGACGCGGCACACTGATCCCACAGGATGTTGAGAGGACGCCATGCCAGGTCGCCACAACCCAACCCTTCGTCAGCGTCGCCTGGGCGCTGAACTGAGAAAGATGAGAGAGCAAGCGGGCCTCGGGGGCAGCCAACTTGCTCGCGTGCTCGGAGTGAGCCCTGCCCAGGTGACGCAGATGGAGAGCGGGAAGACCAGCGTCAGCGTGGACCGGCTCCGTACAGTCGCCGATGCCTGCGAGTGCTACAACCAGCCGCTCATCGACGCCCTCAACGGCATCATCACAGTGCGAGACAAGGGTTGGTGGGAGCAGTACCGCAACCACATTCCCGACGTCTTCCTCGAATCCGCCGAGCACGAGGACTTCGCGGCAACGACGATCAGGGTTTGCGCGTCGACGTTCCTTCCGGGACTTCTGCAGACAGACGACTACACACGAGGAATCTTCAGTCGACGGATCCCTCGACTTCCTGCCGACGAACTCGATCTGCATGTCGCGTTCCGTTCGGAGCGCAGAACGAGGGTCCTTCAGGGCCCTCGGAAGAAGCTCGAAGCCTATCTACATGAGTCCAGTCTGCTCACACGCTTCGGTGGCACCGACGTGCTGCGAGGGCAGCTTCACAGCCTGATCGATGACTCCCTCAGGGATGACATAAGCATCCGTGTCATCCCCTTCACCGCCCACACCTATCCCGGACCGGTCGAGAGCCTCATCTACACCTCCGGGGAGGTACCCGAGCTTGATACGGCCGAGGTGGAGTCATCGCAGGGCCCGATTTTCTTCGACGCCCCGAGCGAGCTTGAGTCCTATCGTGAAGTCTTCAACCGCATCGAGAAGGCTGCTCTCAATGGCGAGGATTCGCGAGATCTGATCCATCGCACGGCCAAGAACCTGAAAGGCTGAGATGTCTCAAGACCAATGGCAGAAGTCGTCCTTCAGTAGCTCCAGCGACAACTGTGTGGAGGTCCGCGCGGTCGCCGGACTGATCGAACTCCGGGAGTCCGACGAGGGCGAGGTCATCGTCCGCACCACCGCCCTCAAGTTCGCCGCGTTCCTCCGGGGCGCGAAGGCCGGGGAGTTCGACCACTTCACCGGTGACGCCTGAGCGAAACGATCCGGCGGCCCCTTGTTGCTCTCGCAAGGGGCCGCCGGTGTGACTGCTGTCAGTGCTGCGGGCCGGGCGGGGTGGTGGCGGGGGCGCCCGTGCCGGTGCCGGTGTTGTTCGGGTCGGACTTGGGTGCCGGGTCGGGGATGTCGGCCATCGGCAGGGACTTCTTGGGCGTGCCGCGCAGGGCCTGGTTCATGGCGTCCTGCCAGATCGGGCCGGGGCCGTCGGCGCCGAACACCTCGCTGTGGTACTTCCCGTTGATGGTGATGTTGCGCATCTCGACGCCGCCGTTGGGGCCGCCGAGCCAGACGGCGGTGGCGAGCTGCGGGGTGTAGCCGTTGAACCAGGCGGCCCGCTTGCGGTCCGAGGTGCCGGTCTTGCCGGCGATCTGCCGGTTGTCGTCCAGGTTGAGCGCCGCGCCGGTGCCCTTGTTCTCGGTCACGCCGTTCAGGACGGTGTTCATCGCCCGCGCCGTGTCATCGGAGAACGCCTTCTCGCACTGGCCGGCCGGGACGGGGACGTCCTTGCCGTCCACGGTGGTGATCTTGTTGATGGCGATCGGGGCGCAGTGCGTGCCCTGGGCGGCGAAGGTCGCGTAGATGTTGGCCATGGTCAGCGGGCTCATCTCCTCCACTCCCAGCGCCATGGCGGGGACCTCCTCCAGCGGCTTGCCGCTGGCCTTGCCGGTGACGCCCAGCTTGTTGGCCATCTGCTTGACCGCGCAGAGGCCGATCTCCTGCTCCATCTGCACGAAGTAGGTGTTGACCGATAGCGCCATCGCCTGCTTCAGCTGGTAGGGGCCCTTCTCGTTCTCGCTTTCGTTGGGCACCACCGTCTTGGGCCGGCCCTGGTTCTTCCAGGTGCCCTCGCAGGTCTTCATCGTCGGGTATTCGAGCTTGTTCGGGGCCGAGTACTCCTGGGTCGCCGGCAGGCCCGCCTCCAGGGCGGCGGCCGCGACGACCGGCTTGAACGTGGAGCCGGGCTGGAAGCCGTTGCCGCCGCCCATCGCCGCGTCGACGTTGAGGTTGACGACGGTCTGGTTCTTGTTGGCGTCCAGGCCGTACGGGCGGGTCTGGGCCATGGCCAGGATCTTGCCGGTGCCCGGCTCGACCATGGTGGCGGCGGCCGAGACGCTGTCGGTGATCTTCACGTTGGAGGTCACGGCGTTCTGGGCGGCAGCCTGCTTGTCCGGGTCCAGCGTGGTGTAGATGTTCAGGCCGCCGGTGTCCCAGAACTTCTTGCGGTCGGCGGCGCTCTGGCCGAACGCCGGGTCCTGCTTGACCACGTGCCGGACGTAGTCGCAGAAGAAGCCCATGCCGCCCTGGGCGGTGGCGGTGATGCAACCGTTCTGCGGGTCCTTGAAGTTGAGACCCAGCGGGGCGGCCTTCGCCTCCTTGGCCTGGTCCGCGGTGATGTGCTTGTTCTCCAGCATCTTGTCGATGACCGTGTCCCGGCGCTTCTGCGCGGCCACCGGGTGCAGCTTCGGGTCGTACTGGGAGGGGTTCTGCACCAGCCCGGCCAGCATGGCGGCCTCGGCGATGGTCAGGTCCTTGTTGCTCTTGCTGAAGTAGCGCTGGGAGGCGGCCTCCACGCCGTAGGCGCCGTTCCCGTAGTACGTGATGTTGAGGTAGTTGGTGAGGATCTGGTCCTTCGACAGGTCCTCCTCCAGCTTGATCGCGACCTTGAGCTCCTGGATCTTGCGACCCAGGGTCTTGCGCTGCGCTTCCTGTACCGCGGCCTGGTCCTCGCCCGCCTTTTCGACGTTGACGTTCTTCACGTACTGCTGGGTCAGCGTCGAGGCGCCCTGCGAGGCGGTGCCGCTCTCGGCGTTCTTGCTGATCGCGCGGAGCACGCCCTTGAGGTCGACGGCGCCGTGCTCGTAGAACCGGGCGTCCTCGATGTCGACTTGAGCCTGTCGCATGAACGGCGACATCTGCTCAGGGGTGATGACCGTGCGGTCGCGCTCGTACACCTTGGCGATCAGGCCGCCCTTGGCGTCGAAGATCTGCGTCGCCTGGGTGAGCGGCGGAGTCTTGAAGTCACTGGGGATGTCCTCGAAGCCCTCCGCCGTGCCCTTGGCGGTCAGTCCGAAACCGCCGGCGGCGGGCAGGGCGAGGCCAGCCAGCAGCACACCGGACACCACGCTCGCCGCCAGGAAGATCGCACCGAAGCGGGCCAGCCGGAGCGGCGTCCTGCGGGGCGGGGGGAGAGCCGCACTGTCGGAGGAATTCAATATCGGAGGGAGATTCGATTCCATCCCGGAATGCTAGTCCTCACACACTCTGCGGATCGAACGTTTTTTCGCGCAAGGCTGTCACGGCTGTGCAACAGATAGCGGAAGTCGACCACGGCACGTCAAATCGCATACGCACCAAATTGGCGCAATAGAAATACAGGCCGCCTTTAACTAATCCATCCCCCCCGTGACACACCACGGACCATGCCTGCGGCACCCGTGGCTCCCGCCTACCGCGTCCTCCCCCTCTCGCGGCCCTGACACCACTTAGATGCCGCGAACGGGCCGAAAGGTTGCCTGCGCCCGGTGAGCCCCGACGCCGACTCGTGCGATCCGCCGCCACCCAGCCCCACCGACGGCACCCCTACGCGCCCCGCACCCAGTCGCCGGCGGAACGTCACGGCGCTGCCCGCGCCCCGGGGGGGGGGGGGGGGGGGGGGGGGGGGGGGGGGGGGGGCGAGAGATGATCCCCTCCCCTCCCCCCCCCCCCCTCCCCCCCCCCCCCCCCCCCCCACCACCCCGCCCACCCCCCCCCCCCCCCCCCCCCCCCCCCCCCCGAAGCCGCCTCCCCCTCGCGCCTACCCGCGCGAGGGGCTGCCGCCGGACAGGCGTGCGGTCGATGAACTTCTGATCACCTGTTCGAAGTTGGGCGGTTTCCAGTATCGGAAACGCGAACCTCTTGCCGTGTCGTGGTTGCCTCGGGAACATCGTGGGGGTGGCGAGCGATCGAGGGGGCAATGGTGGAGCTGACAAGGCTTGCGGGTTCCTGTGACGAGGGTGATTGTCCAACTCTGGACCTGACTGATCAGGGGAACCCGGTCCCGGAGGCTCCGGACTTCTGGCTGTTCGATGACGAGACCGTGGCTGCGATGAGCTATGACGGGAACGGCAAGTATCTCGGAAGTGAATTCCTCGACGGCGGTCGGATCGATGAGTTCAGGGCGTACCGTGACACGGTGATGGCGCGGTCCGTGTCGTTCGCGGAATGGTGGGACCAGTACGGCGAGTGAACAGAACACGGCTCGGGTCGGCGCTGCGGGAACTTCGGCAGGCTTCAGGCAAAGAAGCCAAGGCCGTGGCCCGCAGCGCTGTCATGTCTGCGAGCAAGTTGAGCAAGATCGAGACCGGCAAGGTGTCACCCACCGTCGTCGACGTGGACCGCATCCTCACGGCTATAGGCGTGTCCGATGACGTCAAGGCCGAGTACATGGCTGCTGCACGGGCGGAGGCCACGGAGGCGACAGCGTGGCGTCTGATCCGGCGTCTGGGCTACCACCGCAAGCAGCAGCAGATCAAAGCGTTGGACGACTCGACCAAGCTTCTTCGCCTGTTCCAGCCTTCCCTGGTTCCCGGGCTGCTGCAAACCCCGGAGTACGTGCGTGCCGTGTTCGCGAGAAGGGGCCTCACCGAAGAGCAGTTGTCGAGGGTGGTCGCAGCACGCCTTGCAAGGCAGCAATCCCTCTACGACACCACCAAGACGCTGCGATTCGTCATCACCGAGCCTGTTCTCCGGTGGCGACTGGTCCCGCCCGCAATGATGGCCGGACAGTTGGACCGTATCGTCTCCGTATCCCGCCTGCCGCATGTGGATATTCGAATTGTGCCTCTCGCTGCACCGCAGTCCGACGTTCCGGCACACTCCTTCGTCATCCGGGATGACCGCATGGTCACGGTCGAAACCGTCCATGCCGAGGTGGTAGTCACTGACCCTCGCGACGTTGAGGTCTATGTTCGAAAGTTCGACGGGTTCGTGGGCGTGGCCTTGCCCGGTGACGAGATGCGCAGCCTGATCGAGAGCATCAGGGACGAGTTCTTGAGGGAACAGGAAATCGCCTTCTAGCGCGCCTTGCCGCCCTATATGTTGGTGCTCGCCCGCCACGGGTGAGGCGGCAGCCCCGATGCGCGATGTCCTCGAATTAATCTGACAAATCGCAGAGTTGGCGTCGATGGCGTGGCGTGCGGGATCGTGGGTCGACTGCGCGAGAAGCGTGAGAGCGGCCCGACCGATGAAGGGGCGAACCCATGAAGAAGATCGCTGCGCGGCTCTGGCGGATCATTCGGGGGCCGATGCAGTGGCGGGTGCTGTGGTTGTGGCACTCGAAGTTCATGGTCGGCGTGACGGGTATCGTCCGTGACCAGGACGGCCGGGTGCTGCTGCTGAAGCACCGCATGTGGCCGGAGGGCCGGCAGTGGGGGCTGCCGACTGGCTACGCGAACGCGAAGGAGACCTTCGAGGACACCGTCGTGCGCGAGGTCCGGGAGGAGACCGGGCTCACGGTGAAGGTCTGCGAGCTGGCGCACCTGAAGAGCGGTTACCAACTGCGGGTCGAAGTCGCCTACGAGGCACTGTACGTCAGTGGCCGGATCGAGGTGGCCTCGTTCGAGATTCTGGAGGCTCGATGGTTCTCGCCGGACGATCTTCCCGAGGGACTGCAGGAGTCACACCGACAACTGATCGACCGTCAGCGCTTTTGACCCTTGGTCGCTCGCTCACGGCAGAGGGGATCGCCGTCGCTGAATCGGTGCCTTTCGAGGAGTACGTCAAGGGCATTGACGCTTGATCCGAAGCAGCCGGGCCTCATGGGTGACGGCAGGTCATCTCGGCTTCACCAGGCCGATGCCGGAGACCGGGCCGAGGTGGGTGAGCTTGTCGGGGTTGGAGACGGCGTGGACGGCCTGGATGGTGCCGTCGGCGATGTGGAGTTCGAGGACGCTGGCGACGCGGCCGGAGGCGTCGTGGAGGACGGCGCCCGGGCGGCCGTTGACGGTGGCGGGCGTCAGCGTGACGCCGAGTTTGCGGTTGCGGCGGAGGCCGCCTATGAGGAGCTGGGCGACGCGGCGCAGGCCGGTGAGGGCCTTGCCGAGGGCGCGGGCCTTGCCGCCGCCGTCGCCGTGGAAGACGACGTCGGGGGAGAGGAGTCGGAGCAGGGCGTCCAGGTCGCCGCCTTCGGTGGCTTCGAAGAACCTGCGGGCGAGTTCGTCGGCCTCCGCCTTGCGCGCCCGGGTGTCGACGGCCTGGGCGGAGGGGGCGAGGCGCTTGCGGGCGCGGGTGAGGATCTGGCGGCAGTTGGCCTCGGACTTGCCGACGGCGTCGGCGATCTCCGGGTAGCCGTACCCGAAGGCCTCGCGGAGCATGAACACCGCCCGCTCGGTCGGGGAGAGGGCCTCCAGCAGGACGAGGAACGCCATCGACAACGCGTCGGCCAGCTCGGCGTGTTCGGCCGGCCCCGGGCGGTCGGCGGTGACCACGACGGGCTCGGGCAGCCACTCGCCCACGTACGTCTCCCGGCGGACCCGGGCCGACGTCAGGTGGTTGATGCCCAGCCTGGTCACCGACGTGGTCAGGTACGCCTTGAGGTTGGTGATCGTGGTCCCGGCCTGGTCGGCCCGGGTCAGACCGAGGAAGGCGTCCTGGACGATGTCCTCGGCGTCGCCCACGGAGCCCGTCATCCCGTAGGCGATGGAGAACAGCAGCGGCCGGTATCCGGTCGCGTCCGTGGTGATGGCTGATTCCGGCACTGGAACCCCTCCCTCGGTTCGCCGAGCAGGGTATCCAACGGTGCCCAGGTGGCAGTGACGCAGATCACATCCGTACCTGTCACGGCCCGCCGGGGTGCCCTGTCTCAGAGGGCACCAGCGGACAACGACAAGGGAGCACACGATGGAAGCCCGCCTGAACCCCTTCGCCAGCCAGACCATGTCCAAGTTCCTCAAGCACCTCATCGCGGCCAACAAGGTGATCGTGGAGTCGACTCTGCCGTTCGCGACGCAGGAGTTGGTGAAGCTGCGCGCCAGCCAGATCAACGGCTGCGGCTTCTGCGTCGACATGCACTTCAAGGACGCCGTGCACGGCGGGGAGGAGGCGACCCGCCTCAACCTGGTCGCGGCCTGGCGGGAGGCGACGGTGTTCACCGACGCCGAGCGCGCCGCCCTGGAGCTGGCGGAGCAGGGCACCCGCCTGGCCGACGCGGCCGGCGGGGTCACGGACGAGGCCTGGGCGAACGCCGCGCAGCACTACGACGAGGAGCAGCTCGCGGCCCTGGTGTCCCTCATCGCGATCATCAACGCCTTCAACCGCGGCAACGTCATCACCCGGATGCCCGCCGGCGGCTACCGGCCCGGTCAGCACGCCTGACCGGAGCCCCTTCCGCGGCCGGGGAGTGGTCTCCCCGGCCGCGGGCGTCGGGTTCCCGGCCGTCGGGTTCTCGGCCGTCGGTGCTTCCGGGGCGTTACCGTCCGTGCGCATACCACCCAGCCTGCGCTGGGGGCCTTGTGCTTCAAAAACCGACCGATAAGGTGTTAATCCAACATTCATCGATGCCGCATAGCCTCCGGGGGCTAGCCTCATGCCGAATGCCATCGTCCGACCAGGAGGCGAAAGCCCCGTGCAAGGCACAGTCACCACACCAGGCGGGTCCGCGGTGGCCGGCGGCCCTGGCGAGGCCTTCCTCCTCGTCGTCGACGACGAACCCAACATCCGCGAGCTGCTCGCCGCCTCGCTGCGCTTCTCCGGTTTCCGGGTCGCCTCCGCCGCCAGCGGCACCGAGGCCCTCGACCTGATAGCCGTCGAACGCCCCGACCTCGTCGTCCTCGACGTGATGCTCCCGGACCTCGACGGCTTCACCGTCGTCGAGAAGCTGCGCGAGCGGACCAACCGCGGCCAGATCGCCGGGCCCGTGCACGGCCACCCCGGCGACCACCTCCCGGTACTCTTCCTCACCGCCAAGGACGGCGTCGGCGACAAGGTCCAGGGCCTCGCCGCGGGCGCCGACGACTACGTCACCAAGCCGTTCAGCCTGGAGGAGCTGATCGCCCGGATCCGCGCCATCCTGCGCCGCTCCGGCGGGCCCGCCGAGGACGGCCGGCTCATCGTCGCCGACCTCAGCCTCGACCCGGTCGCCCACGAGGTCACCCGGGCCGGCACCCCCGTCGCGCTCTCCCCGACCGAGTTCAAGCTGCTGCACTACCTGATGGCCAACGTCGGCCGGGTGGTCTCCAAGGCGCAGATCCTCGACCACGTCTGGGCCTACGACTTCGGCGGCGACCTCTCCATCGTCGAGTCGTACATCTCCTACCTGCGCCGCAAGCTCGACTCCGGCCCGGCCCACGGCCCCAAGCTGATCCACACCGTGCGCGGCATCGGCTACGCGCTGCGCCGCCCCCCGCAGGGCTGACCGGTCCGCTCCGTGCCCGCCCGGCTCTCCACCCGGCTGTCGGTGTTCCGGCGGCGGTTCTCCCGGCTGCCCCTGCTCCGGCGGCCGTTCTCCCGGCTGTTCTCCCGGCTGTCGAGGCTGACCGGGCTGTCCCGGCTGTCCCTGCGCGCCCGGCTGCTGGTGCTCGCGCTGGTGCTGGTCACCACCGGGCTGGCGGTCAGCGACGCCGTCGTGCTCGGCACCGTCCGGGTGCAGCTGGTCGATCAACTCGACGAGCAGCTCCAGCGGTACGGGCTGCCGCTGTCCCACAAGGGCCCGGTACGGGTCGGCACCCCGGAGGCCGGGCGCCCCGCCGTCACCGGCAAACGCAGCACCCTCCCCAGCCAGTACCTGGTCCAGTACCTCTCCTCGGACGGCAAGGTGCAGGCCGTCATGCGCCAGCCCGTCTCCGACAGCGACCCGGCGCCCCAACTCGCCGGCCTCGACCCGACCCGCACCGAGCCCGACGTCCCCTTCGACCTGCCCGACCAGCGCGGCCACTACAACTGGCGGGTCCTCGTGCTGCCGATCCAGACCCCCCGGGCCCCGGCCGCCGCCAGCCCCAGCGACTACGCCTCGCCCGCCGTCACCGCGACCTACGTCATGGTGGCCGTCTCCCGCGCGGACATCGACGCCACCGTCGGCAAGCTGCGCAGCTCCTTCCTCGCGATCGGCGGCGCCGTCCTGCTGCTGATCGCCGGGCTCGGCTTCTTCGCCGTCCGGGCCGGGTTGCGGCCACTGCGCCGGATCGAGGCCGGCGCCGCCCGGATCGCCGACGGCGAACTCTCCCACCGGATGCCGGAACTCTCCCCCGGCACCGAGGTCGGGCGGCTCTCCATCGCGCTCAACGGCATGCTCACCCAGATCGAGGCCGCCTTCGCCGCCCGCGCCGAATCCGAGGCCCGGATGCGCCGGTTCGTCGCCGACGCCTCGCACGAACTGCGCACCCCGCTCGCCGGGATCCGCGGCTTCACCGAGCTCTACCGGATGGGCGCGCTGCCCACCGACGGGGACGTCAAGCGGACCATGACCCGGATCGAGAGCGAGGCCGTCCGGATGGGCGCCCTGGTCGAGGACCTGCTGGTGCTCGCCCGGCTCGACGAGGAACGCCCGCTCGACCTCGCCCCGATGGACCTGCGCACCCTCGCCGCGGACGCGCTGCACGACCTCACCGCCCTCGACCCGACCCGGCCCGTCTCCCTCACCGGCCCGTCCGGCACAGGCGCCCCCGGCGCGGCCCCCGTCCTCGGCGACGAGGCCCGGCTGCGCCAGGTGGTCACCAACCTGGTCGGCAACGCGGTCAAGCACACCCCGCCCGGCACCCCGGTGCGGATCGGGGTCGGCGGCGCGGGCGGTGTCTGCCTGCTGGAGGTCGCCGACGCCGGGCCGGGGCTCACCGACGGCCAGGCCCAGCGGGTCTTCGACCGCTTCTACCGGGTCGACGCCTCCCGCAGCCGGCACGGCGGAGGCGGCGCCGGACTCGGCCTCGCCATCGCCACCGCGCTCACCCACGCGCACGGCGGCACCCTCACCCTGGACACCGCCCCCGGCGCCGGCGCCACGTTCCGGGTCGAACTGCCCACCAACGGTGACCGGACTTCCTGACGGCATTGTCGACACGTCAATTCCCTTGCTGACCAAGCAATGGCGGGCCGATTTCATTGCCGGAATGCGGCATGGAGCGTAAAGAATCCGTGTGCCTATGATCAACGCCGTCGGGTCGTCAAGAACAGCCCGGCACACGGCTTTTGCTTTCTTTCCGACCCGAAAGGGGTCATTGTGAAACTCCGCCGTACGCTGGTCTCGGCCGCCCTCGTCGCCGCCGTGATCTCGCCCGCAGCCATGCTCTCCGCGGCACCCGCCTTCGCGGAGTCGGCTTCGACGGCGCAGACCCGGAACGACACCGGCTCGATCGCGGAGCTGGAGAAGGCCGCCGCCGCCGCGGCCAAGGCCCACCAGGCCGCCGTCGCCGCCGAGGCCGCCGGGCAGGCCGAGACCACGGCCTTCATGAACAACCCGCAGCCCTACCTCGGCAAGCTCCAGGAGGCCCAGGCCGCCGCCAAGACGGCCGCCGCGGCCCACGAGAAGACCTACAACGAAGCCGTGGAGGCCTCGGCCGCGTACCGCTCCGCGAAGCCGGAGGAACTGGAAGCGGCCAGGGTGCGGATGCTGGCGGCGTTCGACGCCGCCAACGCCGCCACCGACGCGGACACCAAGGCCAAGGCCGCCGTGACCGCCGCCGGCACGGCGCTGGACGACGCCAAGGTCGCGGCGATGCGCAAGCTCGGCGTGCTGCAGGAGGCCACCAAGACCGCGGCCGCCGCCCAGGCCACTGCGGACAAGGCCCTCGCCGAGGCCAAGGCCGCCGCCGAGAAGCCGGTCGACAAGCCGGCCGACAAGCCGAGCGAGAAGCCGGTCGAGCAGCCCGCCCCGGCCCCGGCGGAGCAGCCGGCCCAGCAGTCCGCCGCCGTCACCCCGGTCTCGGACACCACCGCGACCACCACCACCAACGGCACCGGCGCCGGCACCAAGGCGACCACCGCGAGCAGCCAGGCCAGGTCGACGACCGCCGCCCCGGCCAAGGCGACCACCGGTTCGACCACCGAGCTCGCCGAGACCGGTTCCAACCCGGCCACCCCGTACCTGGCGCTGGGTTCCGGCCTGGCCCTCAGCCTGGGTGCCGCGGCCCTCTACGTCTCCCGCCGCAAGCCGGCCCGCTCCTCCTCCTGATCCACCCGGTTCGCGCCCGCTCGGGAGGAGGGCGCGAACCCCACAGCACCCCCGAACCGCAGGGCAGGCCCCCTCCCGGCCCGCCCTGCGGTTTCGCGTTTCCCGGCCCCGAAACGCCCCGATCGGGTGAACCCCCGCCGTTCACCCGACCGGCCCCCCGGTCCTGTGCGACGGTCCAGGTGCTCACTCACGCACCGGGAGATCGCTATGGACCCTGATCAGAGGTTATGGAAGGCCTGGAAGGCCATGGCCGTCCCGAAGATCGCGCGCGCAGAGATCGGAGATGACAGCATCACCATCTCGGTCATCGGTGACCTCCGCCATGCGGCGGTGGGAGGTGGCCTCAGGAAGGCGCTGACGAAGCACCTGCGCGGGACGGGGTACACGGCGACGCAGGGCCGTTATGTGATCGCCGGTTTGAAGGCGATGAAACCTGACTTCGCCGTGGCACCGGACGACACGAAGGCGATCGAACACCCGGAGGGTGTGGGGCTTCTGGCGTCCGGGATCCCCCTTGTCGCCGAGGTCGTGTGGCCCGACTGCTACGAACGCCGTGACCAGGAATTCAAGCCGCGCGCCTACGCTTCCGCGGACATTCCGGTGTACGTGGTCATCGATGACTACGGTCACGGCGGTACCGTGACCGTACTTTCCCGCCCCGACCCCGAACGCCGTGCGTACGCGTCCTCGACCCGGATCCCGTACGGGGAGGAGGCCGTGATCCCCGAGGGCCCCGCCAAGGGGTTCGTGATCGGGCCGGAGGTCACCGGTGAGCGCCGTGGCTGATCCCGTGGTTGATCCCGTGGTTGATCCCGGCGTGTCGTTCCGGCGGGACCTGTCCGAGTGGCGGATCGCGCTGGTCGCGTGGCGGCTGCTGGTGCTGCAGGCGGCGGATCCGGTGGTGGGGGCCGGGATGGCCGAGCACTCGACGTACCAGGCGCATCCGTGGCGGCGGGTGGAGCACACGCTGGGGAGCGGGCGGCGGCTGTTCTACCAGGACGGGGAGGCGCTGCGGCGGGAGGTCGCGCGGCTGGACCGGGCGCACAAGCGGATCCGCGGGACGGCGCCGGACGGGCGGGCGTACGACGCCGAGGACGCGGCGACCCGGGCGTGGGTGCTGCTGACGCTGTTCGAGTGCGTGGTCGCGATGCGGCGGCTGGGCGGGGATCCGTACGACGCCGGTCAACTGGAGGCGGCGTACCAGGAGTTCACCGGGTCGGTGGCGGCCTTCGGGCTGCCTGAGGGTGAACTTCCCCGCAGTGCGGCCGAGTTGCCCGCGTACTTCGCCCGGGCGGCGCGCGAGCGGCTGGAGCTCACCGAGGCGGCCCGCTACCTGCTGGAGGACATGCTGCGCGGGGCGCCGCGGCCGCGTCGGCTGTGGTTCCTCGGCGACGCCGGGTGGCGGGTGCTGCGGGCGGTGGTGGCGCGGGCGATCACGGCGCTGACGGTGGCGGATCTGCCGCCGGCGGTGCGGGAGCGGTTCGGGCTGGTGCGGACGCGGCGGGCCGCGCTGCTGTCCTGGCTGCTGCACCGGGGCGCCGGCGCGGTCGTCCCGCTGCTGCCGGACCGGCTGCGCTACCGCTCCCCGGGGCAGGGCGGTGCCCCGTCCCGGTGGCGTCCGCCGCGCCGGGACGCGCGCGGGTCCCGGGTGGACCGGTTCTTCCGCGAGGTGCTGGACCAGACCGGCGACGGCTTCCTCACCGTCCACGACCTGCGGGCGATGGCGCACAACGTGTGCTGGCAGCTGGAGTTGGACGAGGCCGCCGAGGCGCGGGTGTATCAGGCCTTCGACGGCTGGTGGGAGCAGCTGCGCGCGGCGATGGACGCGAACGGCGACGGCAAGGTGAGCCGGGAGGAGTTCGTGGCGGCCACCGTCGCGGGCTGCGACCGGGATCCGGCCTATCTGGAGCAGGGGCTGCTGCCCGCGCTGCGGGCCGTGTTCACCGCCGCCGACACCGACGGCAGCGGCTTCCTGGAGGCGGACGAGTACCGGGCGGTGTTCGGTGGACCGCGCGTCCATCCGGCCGAACTCTCGCACGGGTTCCGCCAGTTGGACGTGGATGGGGACGGCCGGATCACCGTGGAGGAGTTCCTGCACGGTTTCACCGAGTTCTTCACCGCCCGCGCCGACTCCACCCCGGGCACCCAGCTCCTCGGCCGGGCGTAATGGCCGGACGTAGCCGAAGGGCGTAGCGGAAGAACGCGGAAAGGGCCAGGGCCCCCTGGCCCGGTCAGCGCCCACGCCGTCCGCGACGGCGTGGGCGCCGTCGTGTCAAGCGACGGATCGGCCAAGATCGCTCCGCCGGCTGCCCGGCCGTTCGTTGTCAGGGCCGTGGACGGCTCCGCAGACTGTCCCCACCGCCACTGCGTTCACCACTGCACCGCCGCCGCACGGCCACACACGGCCACGCCCCGCTACGTACGGCTACACACCGTTCCGAAGGTGTCAACCACACCCCGCCTGCGATTCCTTCGTAAGGATGATGGATACTGCTCCTTGTGAACGTGTTCACGTTCACAAGCGGACAAGCTTGCGTGGTTGGGCAGCGGTCTACAGCTATAGATGAAGTTTGTCCGAAACATGCCCTTCAACAGGGCCGGTCGGTTGGAGAGAGGGCGACGTGGAGCTGGCAATCGCTCACGAGACCATCGCGCGATGGCAATTCGGCATCACCACCGTTTACCACTTCCTCTTCGTCCCGCTCACCATCAGCCTCGCCGCCATCGTGGCCGGGCTGGAGACCGCCTGGGTGAGGACGAACAAGGAGAAGTACTTCCACGCCACCAAGTTCTGGGGGAAGCTCTTCCTGATCAACATCGCGATGGGCGTGGTCACCGGCATCGTCCAGGAATTCCAGTTCGGCATGAACTGGTCCGACTACTCCCGTTTCGTCGGCGACGTCTTCGGCGCCCCGCTCGCGATGGAGGCGCTGATCGCCTTCTTCTTCGAGTCCACCTTCATCGGCCTGTGGATCTTCGGCTGGGACAAGCTGCCGAAGAAGATCCACTGCGCCTGCATGTGGATGGTCGCCCTGGGCACCGTGCTCTCCGCCTACTTCATCCTGGCGGCCAACTCCTGGATGCAGCACCCGGTCGGCTACTCGATCGACCCGGCCACCGGCAAGGCCCAGCTCACCGACATTGCCAAGGTGCTGTTCCAGAACACCACCCTCACCGTGGTGGCGCACACCCTGACCGCCGCCTTCCTCACCGGCGCGGCCTTCATGGTCGGCATCGCCTCCTTCCACCTCTGGAAGGCCAAGCGCAAGCCGGAGAGCGCCGACCCCAAGAAGACCGCCGTGATGCGCACTTCGCTGCGGCTCGGCCTGGTCCTCGCCGTGGTCTTCGGCGCCGGCACCGCGCTCAGCGGCGACTCGCTCGCCAAGGTCATGTTCGAGCAGCAGCCGATGAAGATGGCCGCCGCCGAGGCCCTGTGGGACACCCAGTCGCCCGCGCCGTTCTCGATCTTCGCGGTCGGCGACGTCAGCAAGGGCCACAACTCGGTCGAGCTGGAGATCCCCGGGATACTCTCCTTCCTCGCCCACAGCGACTTCAACTCCTCCGTCCCCGGCATCAACGACACCGCGGCCGCCGAGGCCGCCAAGTACGGCGGCGACCCCAAGGACTACATCCCGAGCATCTTCGTCACCTACTGGGGCTTCCGCCTCATGATCGGTTTCGGGATGACCTCCTTCGTGGCCGGCCTGATCGGGCTCTGGACCACCCGGCGCAAGAAGTTCCTGCGCCCCGAGTTCCGCACCGGCGAGACCGAGGTGCCCCGGCTGATGCTCACCCCGGGACGGGAGATGGGTCCGTTCCTCACCAAGTGGAGCTGGCGGATCGGCATCCTGACCATGGGCTTCCCGCTGATCGCCAACAGCTTCGGCTGGATCTTCACCGAGATGGGCCGCCAGCCGTGGGCCGTCTTCGGCCTGATGACCACGGCGAACGCGGTCTCCCCCAACGTGAGCGTCGGCACCCAGATCGGCGCCCTCACCACCTTCACCCTGCTGTACGCGATCCTCGCCGTCGTCGAGGTGCGGCTGCTGGTGAAGTACGCCAAGGCCGGCCCGGTGGTGACCGAGCAGCCCCCCGCCAAGGACCCGACCCTGCGCGGACCGTCCTCGGACGACGACGCCGACAAGCCTCTCGCCTTCGCCTACTGAGGACCACAGGGGATCTGACATGCAACTCCACGACGTCTGGTTCGTACTGATCGCGGTCCTGTGGATCGGCTACTTCTTCCTGGAGGGCTTCGACTTCGGGATCGGCATCCTCACCAAGCCGCTCGCCCGCAACACCGCCGAACGGCGCGTCCTGATCAACACCATCGGCCCGGTCTGGGACGGCAACGAGGTCTGGCTGCTGACCGCCGGCGGCGCCACCTTCGCGGCCTTCCCGGACTGGTACGCGACCCTGTTCAGCGGCTTCTACATCCCGCTGCTGATCATCCTGGTCTGCCTCATCGTGCGCGGCGTGGCCTTCGAGTACCGGGCCAAGCGCGACGACGCGCGCTGGCAGCGCAACTGGGAGGAGGCCATCTTCTGGACCTCGCTGCTCCCGGCCTTCCTGTGGGGCGTGGCCTTCGCCAACATCGTGCGCGGCGTCGACATCGACGCGCAGAAGAACTACGTCGGCACCTTCTGGGACCTGCTCAACCCGTACGCCATCCTCGGCGGCCTGGTGACGCTCAGCCTGTTCACCTTCCACGGCGCGGTGTTCGCGGCGCTCAAGACGGTCGGCGACATCCGCGACCGGGCGCGGGCCACCGCCCTGCGGGTGGGCGTGGTGGCGGCGGTGCTGGCGCTGGCCTTCCTGCTCTGGACGCAGGCCGACAACGGCAACGGCCGCAGCCTGGCCGCCCTGGTCATCGCGGTGCTGGCGCTGGTCGGAGCGCTGGCGGCCAACCAACTCGGCCGCGAGGGCTGGGCGTTCATCCTCTCCGGGGCGACCATCGTGGCCGCCGTCGCGATGCTCTTCCTGGCGCTCTTCCCGGACGTCATGCCCTCCACCCTGAACGACGGCTGGAGCCTGACCGTCGCCAACGCGGCCTCCTCGCCGTACACGCTGAAGCTGATGACCATCGTGGCCGCGGTGTTCACCCCGCTCGTGCTGCTCTACCAGGGCTGGACGTACTGGGTGTTCCGCAAGCGCATCGGCGTCCAGCACATCCCCGGGCACGACCCGGCCGCCGCGCTCGACCAGGCCTGACGCCGTGAAGCCGGTCGACCCCCGACTCCTCGGGTACGCCCGCACCACCCGTGCCTTCCTCGCCGGATCCGTGCTCCTCGGCGGGGCGGGCGCGGCCCTGGTGGTCGCCCAGGCGAGTCTGATCGCCGAGATCGTCGTCCGCGCCTTCCAGCGCCAGGCGACCCTCGGCGAACTGACCACGCCGCTGCTGCTGCTCGCCCTGACGGCCGTCGGGCGCGGGCTGGTCGGCTGGCTCACCGAACTCACCGCGCACCGGTCCGTCGCCCGGGTGAAGTCCACCCTGCGGCGCCGGCTGCTCGACCACGCCACCGCGCTCGGCCCGGCCTACCTGGCGGGCCGGCGCACCGGCGAACTCACCACCCTCGCCACCCGCGGCGTCGACGCGCTGGACGACTACTTCGCCCGCTACCTGCCGCAGCTGGCGCTCGCCGTCGTCGTCCCGGTGATCGTGCTGCTGCGGATCGTCGGCGCCGACTTCACCTCGGCCGCGATCATCGCCGGGACGCTCCCGCTGATCCCGCTGTTCATGGTGCTGATCGGGATGGCCACCCAGAGCCGGATGGACCGGCAGTGGAGCACCCTGGCCCGGCTCTCGCACCACTTCCTCGACGTGGTGGCCGGACTGCCCACCCTCAAGGTGTTCAACCGGGCCCGCGCCCAGGCCGCCACCATCGCCCGGATCACCGCCGACTACCGCCGCGCCACCCTGCGCACCCTGCGGATCGCCTTCATCTCCTCCTTCGCGCTGGAGCTGCTCTCCACCCTGTCGGTCGCGCTGGTCGCGGTCACCGTCGGCTT
The DNA here is from genome assembly GCF_056435345.1 of Kitasatospora sp. NPDC043950. Taxonomy (NCBI): domain Bacteria; kingdom Bacillati; phylum Actinomycetota; class Actinomycetes; order Kitasatosporales; family Streptomycetaceae; genus Kitasatospora; species Kitasatospora sp. NPDC043950. The sequence continues at coordinate 64,640 of NZ_JBWKER010000025.1, read as the reverse complement.
CCGGCTGGTGGACGGCACGCTCGACCTGGAGACCGGGTTGCTGATCCTGATCCTCGCCCCCGAGGTGTACTTCCCGATCCGCCAGGTCGGCGCGCTCTACCACTCCAGCGTGGAGGGCCTGACCGCCGCCGACGAGATCTTCCAGGTGCTGGAGACCCCGCTGCCCGCCGCCGGCACGGTGCCCGCACCCGCCCTCACCGGGGCCGTCGTCGCCGTCTCCGACCTGGTCGTACGCCACCCCGGGCGGACCGAGCCCGCGCTGGACGGCGCCGCGCTGACCCTGCGCCCGGGCACCACCACCGCCCTCACTGGCCCGAGCGGGGCCGGCAAGTCCACCCTGCTCGCCGTCCTGCTCGGCCTCGTCGCCCCGGACGCCGGCACCGTCCGGATCACCGCCGACGGGCGGACCCACGACCTGGCCGCACTGGAACCGGCGAGCTGGCGGCGGCAGATCGCCTGGGTGCCGCAGCACCCGCACCTGTTCGCCGGGACGGTCGCCGACAACCTGCGGCTCTACCGCCCGGAGGCCACCGACGAGCAGCTGTGGACGGCGCTGGGGGCCGCGCACGCGCTCGACTTCGTGACCAGGCTGGACGCCCCGCTCGGCGAGGACGGCGCCGGGCTCTCCGCCGGGCAGCGCCAGCGGCTCGCGCTCGCCCGGGTCCTGCTCGCCGACGACCGGCCGCTGGTCCTCCTCGACGAGCCGACCGCCAACCTGGACGGCGCCTCCGAGGCCGCCGTCGTGGACGCCGTCCGGACGCTCGCCGAGGACCCGGCACGCACCGTGCTGATCGTCGCCCACCGGCCGGCGCTGCTGGCCGTCGCCGACCACCGGGTCCGGCTGGCGGGGGCGCCCGCCCCGGCCGCCGGCCCGGCCGCGGCTACGTCCTCCGCTGCGGCCTCCGCTCCGGTCGAGCGGCCCGCGCACAGCGGGCGGCCGACACCCGCCCCCGCCACGGCACAGGACGAGCCCGAAGCCGCCGCCACCCCGAGGCTGGCGCTGTCCGTCCTGCTCGGCGCGCTCGCCCTCGGCTGCGCCGTCGCGCTGATGGCCACCTCCGGCTACCTGATCTCCCGGGCCTCCGAGATGCCGCCGGTGCTCTACCTGATGATGGCCGTCACCTCGGTACGGGCCTTCGGCATCGGCCGCAGCGTCTTCCGCTACGCCGAGCGGCTGGTCTCGCACGACGCCGTGCTGCGCACCCTCGGCACCCTGCGGGCCGCCGTCTACCGGCGGCTCACCGCGCTCGCCCCGGCCGGGCTGCCCGCCTTCCGGCGCGGCGACCTGCTCTCCCGGCTGGTCGCCGACGTCGACGCGGTCCAGGACCACCACCTGCGCTGGCGGCTGCCGGCCGCCGTGGCGGGCGTGGTCTCGCTGGCCGCGGCGGCGGCGATGGGCGCCTTCCTGCCCGCCGCCGGGGTCGTGCTCGGGGTCGGGCTGCTGCTCGCGGGCGCGGTGGTGCCCGCCCTGGCCGCCCGCTGGTCGGCCGGTGCCGAACGGCGGCAGGCCCCGGAGCGCGGGCGGCTCGCCACCACCGTCGTCGACGCCTTCACCGGCACCGCCGAACTCACCGTGGCCGGCGCGCTGCCCGGCCGGCTCGCGGCCGTCCACGGCGCCGATGCCGCGCTCACCCGGCTGGCCGCCCGCTCGGCGGCCACCACCGCGCTCGGCACCGGGCTGATCGCGCTGCTCACCGGGCTGACCGTGACCGCCGCGGCGGCCGTCGGCGTCCAGGGGGTGCACGGCGGCGCGCTGGCGCCGGTCTGCCTGGCCGTGGTCGTGCTCACCCCGCTGGCCGCGTTCGAGGCCGTCACCGGGATGCCGCTGGCCGTCCAGGCGCGCCAGCGCAGCCGGGCCGCGCGGGCCCGGCTGGACGAGGTGCTGGAGGCCGAGGCCGCCGTCCCGGAGCCGGCCGCGCCCGCCGCGCTGCCCGAACAGCCGCTGCCGGTCGCCGCGCGCGGACTGACCGTCCGGCACCCCGGGCAGGCCGTGGACGCGCTCACCGGCGTCGACCTCGACCTCGCGGCCGGCCGCCGGATCGCCGTGGTCGGCCCGTCCGGCTCCGGCAAGACCACGCTGGCCCAGGCGCTGCTGCGGTTCCTGGAGCCGAGCGCGGGCGGCGTCACCTTCGCTGACGGCCGTCCACAGGCTGTGGACAGCCGTGCGCTCGCGGGCGAGGACGTCCGCCGGGTGATCGGACTGTGCGCCCAGGACGCCCACGTCTTCGACAGCTCGCTGCGGGAGAACCTGCGGCTGGCCCGGCCGGGCGCCACCGAGGACGACCTGCGCGCCGCGCTCGCCGCCGCCCGGTTGCTGGACTGGACGCTGACCCTGCCCGACGGCCTGGACACCATGGTCGGCGAGCACGGCGCCCGGCTCTCCGGCGGCCAGCGGCAGCGGCTCGCACTGGCCCGGGCCCTGCTCGCCGACTTCCCGGTGCTCGTCCTGGACGAGCCCGCCGAACACCTCGACCTGCCCACCGCCGACGCGCTCACCACCGACCTGCTGGCCGCCACCGAGGGCCGCACCACCGTGCTGATCACCCACCGGCTGGCCGGACTGGACGACACCACCGTCGACGAGGTGCTGGTGCTGGACGGCGGCCGGGTCGCCGAGCGCGGCCGCTGGTCGGAGCTGATCGCGGACCGGGACGGGCGGCTGCACACCATGTGGCGGCGGGAGCGGGAGGCGGACGGGCTGCTGGAACCGGTCGGGGCCGCCCGTTAGACCCGGTCGGGGCCGCCCGTTCAGCCTGGTCGGGGCCGCTCGTCGGGCCCGGGCAGGGCGCGGTTCCCGAGTCGCGCCGTCCTTCGGATGAAAAGCGTACAAACTAGGCTTTCTGCATGGACCCCACGCCAGAGCCCTCCGTCGCCGCGCCCGAGCCGACACCCCATCGGGTGCCGGAGATCGCCTCGCTCGGGCTGGACACCCTGGTCACCGAGGTCGCGGAGCGCCTGCAGTCGGCCGCCGCGGTCACCGACCGGATGCAGCGGCTGCTGGAGGCGGTGGTCTCCATCGGCGCCGGGCTCGACCTGCACGCCACCCTGCACCGGATCGCCACCGGCGCCGCCGAACTCGTCGACGCCCGGTACGCGGCCCTCGGCGTGATCGCCCCCGGCCGCACCGGCCTGGCCGACTTCATCCACGTCGGCGTCGACGACGAGACCGCCGCCGAGATCGGCGACCTGCCCGCCGGCCGCGGCATCCTCGGCGCGCTGATCGACCGCCCCGAGCCGCTGCGGCTCGCCGACCTCGGCGCCGACCCGCGCTCCTCCGGATTCCCGCCGCACCACCCGGAGATGAAGACCTTCCTCGGCGAGCCGATCCGGGTCCGCGACGAGGTCTTCGGCAACCTCTACCTCACCGAGAAGAAGGGCGGCGGCGCCTTCACCCCCGAGGACGAACAGGTGGTGCACGCGCTCGCCGCGGCGGCCGGCGTCGCCATCGAGAACTCCCGGCTGTACGAGGAGGGGCGGCGCCGGGAACGCTGGATCGCCGGCGCCTCCGCCGTCACCACGGCGCTGCTCTCCACCGACCAGGCCGAGACCGCGCTCACCGTCGCGGCCGAGCAGGTCCGGGAGCTGGCGGACGCCGCGCTCGGCATGATCCTGCTCCCGACCGAACCGACGGAGGACGGCGACGGGCAGATGCGGGTCGCCCACGCCTCCGGCGAGGCCGCCGAGTTCGTCCGGGGCGAGCTGCTGCCCAGGGAGAGCTTCGCGGCCCGGCTGCTCGCCGGGGAGAGCGTCCACCTGGACGACATGTCCAGCGACCCGACCGTGGAGATCCGGCTCGCCCGCGCCTTCGGCCCGTCGATGGCCGTCCCGATGGTCGCCGCCGGGCGGGTGCTCGGCGGACTCTGCGTCTGGCGCCCGCGCGGCGCCCTGCCGTTCACCGACACCGAGAAGCAGCTCGCCGAGACCTTCGCCTCGCAGGCCGCGCTGGCCCTGCGGCTCGCCGAGGGCCAGCGCGACCAGCAGCGCCTGGCCGTCTTCCAGGACCGCGACCGGATCGCCCGCGACCTGCACGACCTGGTGATCCAGCGGCTGTTCGCCACCGGGATGATGCTGGAGAGCGCGGCCCGGCGGTCCGTGGTGCCCGAGGTGAAGGTCGGCATCGGCAAGGCGGTGGACGAGCTGGACGCCACCATCCAGGAGGTCCGCACCACCATCTACGCCCTCCAGCACGACAACCACGGCGACGCGCCGGACACCCTGCGCACCCGGGTGCTGCGGGAGGCCAGCCAGGCCGCGGCGGCGCTCGGCTTCAAACCCTCGGTGAGCTTCGTCGGGCCGGTGGAGAGCCTGGTCGAGGAGAAGAACGGCCGTCAACTGCTCGCCGCGCTCAGGGAGATGCTCTCCAACACGGCCCGGCACGCGCGGGCCTCCCGGGTCGGCGTCGAGATCGACGCGACCGCCCACCTGGACGACACCGGCCGGCCGGTGAGCGGCGACCCGGAGTCGCTGGACCGGGGCGGGCGCCCGGGCGTGCTGCTGACGGTGACCGACGACGGCGTCGGCATCCCGGCGGGCGGGCGCCGCAGCGGCCTGCTCAACCTGACCCGGCGGGCCGAGGCGCTCGGCGGCGCCGCCTGGCACGAGACCGGACCGTACGGGAAGGGCACCATGGTCCGCTGGACGGCCCGGCTCTGAGCCCGGCCCGATCCTCCTCGGCAGTTGGCCGGTGAAAGTTAAACGAGGGAGAACTTCCCGACCAACAGCGCAAGTTGTGAACGTTCTGGGCTTTCCGTGGGTCCGTGTGCACACATAGCTTTGCACCGGTCTCGGAGGGGTAACCGGACGGGGGGAGCAGTGGACGCGTCTGGCCGCGGGAACACCGCAGCAGGGGCAAGTCGAGGCGGGTTCAGGACGGAGCGCGCCCCGGACGGGCGGTACCGCTGGCAGCTGAAGGCGCCGAACGGCCGGGTGGTGGCCATCACCGCCGCCATGTTCGAGACGCCCGGCGAGGCCGAGCGCGGCTTCGACGGATTACGCGTCGGGGCCGCCGAACTCACCGCGCGGATCACCCACGTCCGGGACGGCATCGGCTGGATCTGGGTCGTCCCCGGGTCGCGCAGCCTGCCCGAGGTGCGCTCCAGCCGCGCGTACGAGCGGTACGCGACCTGCCAGAACGCCTTCCGGCGCTTCGTCGTGCTGCTGGCCAAACAGCCCGCGCGGGACCTGCCCGTGCGGGAGCTGCCCGCGCGTGACCGGCCCGCGCGTGACCGGCCCGTTCGCGACCAAGCCGTTCGCGACCAAGCCGTTCGTGAGCGGCCTGCCAGGGAGCGGCCGGTTCGTGATCTTCCGGGCCGTGAACTTCCCCGGAACACCGTCTCGTTGAGACGCCCCGATGGCCGCTGAGGGGCGCGGCCCCCGTCTGCTGATCGTCCCCGCACCCGAACGCTGCCTGGGCTGGGCGCTGCGCGCCGCCAACGGGCGGCCGCTCGGCGTGGGCGTGCGCACCTACCGCAGCGAGGAGGAACTCGCCGAGGCGGTCCGGGTGTTGCTGATCGAGCGGGCGGCCCTTCGATGTTCGGTGGCCCAGTCCGAGGGCCGGCAGTGGGTGTGGTCCGCCTACCTGCCGGCGCGCAGCACCCGGCGGGCGGCGGTCGAGCCCGCGCCGGTGGCACGCAGCGCCCGCGGCTACCTGCGGCGCGACCAGTGCCAGGCCGGCGCCGAGGGCTTCCTGTCCGGACTCCAGTGGGTGGGGCAGGAGTTGCGGCGGGGCGGTCGGGACGGCCGCTGGCCGCTGTGAGGCGGCCGGGGCCCACGTGCAGTTCCGGTGAAGCGCAGGTTTCCGGCAACACCCCGAGTCGCCACCTGGAGAAGAACGTCACCGGCCTCCGACCACCCCCTTTCCCCTCCGCCGCGCCCGCGCTGACCAGTCGCTAAACCTCGTCGAACCGATGAGTCGACAATCCCGACCCGCCCTCGACCTCCCTTCCGGCGGAACCTCCGGGCCGGACAGGATCTGCACTGCCGGAGCGGCCGCAGCGGACGCGGCCACCGGCCCCGGGCTCCCAACCAGAGCACGGGTTCACGCGATGGACGTCTCTCCCACCGGAGGAAGAGAAACATGCGTAAGACCGCTGCCAAGCTGCTCACCGTTGCCGCCCTGGCGACCTCCCTCGCCACCGTCGCCTCGGGCTCGGCCATCGCCGACCCGGCCGCCGGTGTCACCCCGGCCGCCCAGGACATCGTGGGTGTCGGCTCGGACACCATCCAGGTCCTGCTGAACCAGTTCTCGGCCGACTACAACGCCTCCCTGGGCGCCGGTTCCACCGCGCCGCGCCTGTACAGCTGGGACGCGACCGGCACCTCGCCGATCACCACCAAGACCGGCGCCACCTCGATCGCCCGCCCGAACGGCTCCGGCGCCGGCATCAAGGCCCTGGTCGCCAACACCGGCGCGACCGTGGACTTCGCCCGCTCCTCGCGCGGCCCGGCGGCCACCGACGCCCACGGCCTGGACTTCGTCGCGCTCGCCAAGGATGCCGTCACCTGGTCCGCCCCGAGCACCGGCAACGCCCCGGCGCAGCTGACCTCCGCGCAGCTGACCGCGATCTACAACTGCACCACCACCAACTGGAACCAGATCAGCGCGAGCCTGCCGAACGCCACCATCAAGCCGTTCCTGCCGCAGGCCGACTCCGGCACGCGCTCCTTCTTCCTGGGTGCGATCGGCGTGACCACCCCCGGCGCCTGCGTCACCACCGGCCCGGAGGAGAACGAGGGCACCGACGCCAACCTGACCGACCCGAACGTCGTCTTCCCCTACTCCGTCGCCCACTACCTCGGCCAGACCGTCGGCGGCCACGGCACGGCGACCGACGCCCCCGGCAGCCTGACCCTGCGCAACATCGTGGTCAACGGCGCCACCCTGACCCCGGTCACCAACAACGTGATCAACACCAAGTTCGCCAACTCCTCCTTCGGCCGCGTGGTCTACAACGTGATCCGCGACACCGAGTGGACGGCGACCGACGCGCACGGCCAGGCGCTCCAGGCCATCTTCGGCTCCAACGGCTGGATCTGCACCGACCCGGTCGCCGCCGCCGACCTGGCGAGCTACGGCTTCCTGGCCACCCCGGCCTGCGGTGTCGCCACCCTCACCTGATCCACCCTCACCTGACTCACCCCGCACCTGATCCATCCCGCACCTGATCCACCCCGCACCATCCGGCGGCCACGGGCTTCGCGCCCGTGGCCGCCGGCCCACCGGCGGGACGTCTCGAAGGGAACGGGCCGGCTCCGGTCGGACCCGTCGGCCGGCCCTCGGACCGGTTCTCCACCCTCAGCGCGAAACCTTCCTCTCCCAAGGAGCCCAGCATGTCCCGTACCACCGGTCGGTTCCTCGCCGGCGGCGTCGCGGTCGTCCTCGCCGTCACCGCCTTCGGCGGCGTGGCCGCGGCCGACGCCGCTCCCGTCCCCACCGGCAGCGCCGTGGTGACCGAGAACAACACCTTCCTCCAGGCCGCGGCGAGAAACGGTGTGTTCATCGTTCCGCTGCCGAACGCCAGCGTCTCCTACAACACCACCGCGGGCCTGGCGACGAGCCTCCCGGTGACCGGCGGCAGCGTGAACCTGCGCGGCTACTACGGCAACGCGACGCTCGGTGGCAGCCTGCTGTTCGTCGACGTCTTCACCGGCAAGAGCGTGCTCTTCAAGCAGCTCGCGTTCAGCGCCGACGACTGGCGCCTCACCGGTGTGCCGGACGGCGCCACCGACCCGGTCCTGCTGTTCAAGCCAGCCGGCCTCCAGCGGACCGAGCAGAGCGGTACCACGCAGTCGCTGACCGCCTCCGCCCTCACCGTGGACGCCGCGGGTGCGCAGTTCCTCGACAGCAAGCTGAACACCGCCTTCTTCACGAACGGTCAGGCGGTCGGTTCCTTCGCGCTGACCGTCAACGGCTGAGCATCGCCCACCGGTTGGTCCAGGCCCGTGCCGACAGGCGCGGGCCTGTTTTTCCGTGGAGGCGTCAACTCCGCTACCGAGGTGCCGCGTTGTGGTCTCGTACACGCGCGCGACCGGATCCGGCCATCTGCGGCTGGCCGAATGGACGGGTACCGGAATCGTTGGCCGCTCGATGCCTGATCCCCTGCGCCGCGTCTCCCGGCGGCGCGCAATCGCACGGAGGTACCCGCCATGAGAGTCCGACCGCCCGACCGGAGACCTTTGGGCCGGTGGCGCCGCCGACTGCCCGCTCTCGCGATGGTGTGGTCGTCGGTGGTCGCTGTCGGCGTGCTGCCGATCGGCCTGGGGGCGCTGCCGCAGGCCGTGGCGGAGGACTCCGCCGTCACGGTGCCGGGGCCCAAGGTGTGGCAGCCGAACGAGGGCGTGTACGGCCCCGAGGGCAGTGTGAGCGTCGTGCAGACCAGGAACCTGGTCAACCAGGTGGTCCACGTCGGCTGGAAGGGGTTCACCCCGACCTCGGACGCCAACGGCGATCCCTGGCTGAACGGGCCGGCACCGCGCAGCGAGCAGCCCTTCTACCAGGTGCGGGTGTACCAGTGCCGGGGCACCGACCCCAAGGTCACCGACTGCTACGACAGCACCCTGTACAACGCCGACGCGGCGGCGGGCTTCCAGCAGAAGACGCCCGCGCCGGGGACGACCTTCCCCGACTACCCGTCGAACATGGTCGTCTCGGTCACGGGCCCGGACGGTTCGGGCTTCGCGGACATCGAGCTCTACACGGCCGACCAGAGCCCCACCCTGGGCTGTGACGACAAGCACCCGTGTTCGCTGGTCGTCGAGCCCAACTACGGTGGCGACTCGATCGCCTGGGCGGACAAGACCCGCAAGGGCGTCCTCGGCTGCGACAACCACAGCCTGGACCTGGACTTCGGCATGGCGTCCGACCTGAAGCTCAACGGCACCATCAACCGCTACACGAACATGAAGACGTCCGAGCAGTGCTCCTGGGAGCGCCGCACGGTGGTGCCGTTGGAGTTCGCCCCCACGGCGGCGGCCTGTCCGGACCAGCACGCGGCCTTCAGGGTGGCCGGACTCGAACCGGCCAAGCGGGCGATGGCGCAGTGGCAGGCCGGGCTGTGCCAGGGCACCGAGCCGATGTCGCTCACGTACGGCTTCGCGAACGGCGACGCCCAGGCCCGCACGGACTTCCTGTCGGGCGGCGGCGACATGGCGCTGGCGTCCCGGCCGGACACCCAGGCGCCGCCACCGCGCCCGTACGTGTACTCGCCGATCGCGACCTCGGGGATCTCCGTGGTGTTCGTCGTGGACGACCCGAACACCGGTCGGCAGATCAGGAGCATGAAGCTCAACGCGCGGTTGCTGGCCAAGCTGCTCACGCAGTCCTACGCCTCGCCCGGCGCCGCGATCCCGTCGGTGAAGGGCAACCCGATCTGCATCTTCGACGACCCGGAGTTCCAGAAGCTGAACCCGCTGCCCTCGGACGGCACGGTCTCCTGGCCCACGGGTTGCCTCTCGAACAACACCACCCCGACGGTGTTCGGCGGGACGGCGGACATGACGTACCAGCTGACGTCGTGGATCGCCTCGGACCCCGACGCGGTGCGCTTCCTGGACGGCGAGTCCGACCCGTGGGGCATGCACGTGGACAGCTTCTACCTGCGCCCGGCCTTCTCCGGCTACCCGACCGACTCCCTCGTCCGGCAGGACTCCTCGGGGATCCCGGACGCGAAGGAGGACGCCAAGCGCAACTGGAAGCAGTTCGAGTGGAACCCGATCTCGACCGGGCTGAACGACGTGGTGCGCAAGGTGCTGTGGAACCAGCCCAACTGCGTCAACGGGGACACGAAGTCGGACGGCTCGCACGACCTGTGCCCGCCGCTCAAGATCGGGAAGCGGACGCTGTTCGCGATCATGGACACCGGTGAGGCGAAGGCCTACTCGCTGCCCGAGGCCCAACTGCTCAACCCGGCCGGCGGTTTCGTCTCACCGGACGGCCCGGGCTTCCAGGCGGCCGTCGCCGACATGACCGTCGACCAGGCCACCGGCGTGCAGTCCCTGCCGTACGGCGCGTCCGACTCGGCCCTCTCGCGTGACCAGAAGGCCTACCCGCTGACCGCCGTGCAGTACGCGATGCTCCCGACCAAGGACGTCGCGGCCGGCAAGGTGGCCGCGATGACCAAGTTCATGCGCGCGGTGACCACCACCGGCCAGGTCTACGGGTACGAGCCCGGCCACCTCGCCCCCGGCTTCCTCGCCCTGACCGCCGCCCAGCGGACCCAGGCCGGGGACGCGATCAGCCACCTGGAGGCGCAGGACGCCAAGCTGCCCGGCAACCAGGCCGCGCCGCCGAACCCGCCCGCGACCGGCGGCGACGGTTCGACGCCGGCCTCCGGTACGGGGGGTGGGCAGGGCGTCGCCCCGGTCACCCAGGTCGGTGAGGGCGGGGCGTCCGGCGGGAGCGGGGCCGCGGCCTCCGGCGAGACCGGGGACCAGGCGTCCGGCGGGTCCGGCGGGTCCTCCACCGGTGGCCTGTCCGGCACCGGTGCGGGCTCCGCGTCCGGTGGAGCGGGAACGGCGGCCGGTGGAACTGCGGCGGGTGGAGCGGCGGCGGGTGCCGGTGCCGGTGCCAAGCCCGGCGCGACGCCCAGCACGCCCGGCAAGCCGCTGTCCGCCGCGCCCGTCGCGGCCGGTACTCCGGCGCCCGACCGCTCCGGCGCCGCGCGGCTGCTCCTGCCCGTCGCCCTGATCGGCGGCCTGGTGCTGCTGGTCGGCGGTCCGGCGGTCCTCTTCCTGGGCGGGACGCCCGCCGGGGCGCGGGCGCTGGCGGAGGTGCGGAAGGGCTGGTCGCGGTTGCGCCGCCGCCCGTGACGGACTGACGCGGGGACACAACAGAATCACCGAAGCACGACTCGGCGGGGCCGCCGTTTCGGCCCCGCCGAGTCGTTTTCGCATGGCTGAAGTCGCTTGGAGCCAACGCGCGTTGCGTCTGGGATGGAATCGGCCAATGGTCCGGCCGCGCGTGATCGAAGGCAAATACCTTTCACATCAGAGGACTTGGGTGAGAAGCCCCAGCACGGACATGTCATTCGCCGGTCCGGTCCGGCCATTCGGAGTTCCCAACTCCGCCACCGAGTTGCCGCGTTGGGCCCTCGTACACACGCACGACCCGATCCGGCCACCTGTGGCTGGCCGAATGGGTACGCACCGGATCCGTCCCCCGCACCCGAGCACGGAGAGCAGACCATGACATCCGCCGCCGAGCCCGCGGCACCGTACGCCGGGGTGCCAGGCCAACCCGGCCACGGGCCCGACCGGGACGTCCCGCGCACCATCACCGCCCCCGCGACCCCGGGCGACCGGGTGTTCCGCGGGGTGCTGCGGGTCGCCGGGCTCTCAGTCTTCGCGATCATGGGGATGATCGCGTTCTTCCTGGTCCTGCGGGGCACGGACGCGCTGCGCGCGGTCGGCTGGTCCTTCCTGACCGAGCAGAAGTGGCAGACCGCCGCGCACAACTTCGGCATCGCGGCCGTCCTGCCGAACGGCCTGCTGATCGCCGTCATCGCCCTGGTGATCGCCGTCCCGGTCGCCCTCTTCACCGCGATCTTCATCTCCGAGTACGCGCCGGTCCGGTTGCGGGCGGCGCTGATCTCGCTGATCGACCTGATGGCGGCGATCCCCAGCATCATCTACGGCCTGTGGGGGCTGTTCTTCCTCCAGCCGCGCATCATCGGCTTCGTCCGCTGGCTGACCAACCACCTCGGCGACACGATCCCCTTCCTCAAGGTGCGCACCGGCGACATCGGCACCTCCTACACCTCCTCCACCTTCATCGCGGGCGTGGTCGTCGCGTTGATGATCATCCCGATCGTGACCTCGCTCAGCCGGGAGGTGTTCTCCCAGGCCCCGCAGGGCGAGCGGGAGGGCGCGTACGCGCTGGGCTCGACCCGTTGGGGGATGGTGCGCGCGGTGGTCCTGCCGTTCGGCAAGGGCGGGGTGATCGGCGCGATCATGCTGGGCTTCGGCCGGGCGATGGGGGAGACGATCGCGGTCGCGCTGATCGTCTCGCCGAGCTTCAAGACCATCACGCACATCCTGGAGAACGGCGCCAACTCGATCTCGGCGCTCATCGCGCTGCGCTTCGGCGAGTCGGACGCGCTCTCGCTCTCCGCGCTGATGGCAGCCGGCCTGGTGCTGTTCGCGCTGACCCTGCTGGTCAACGTGGCAGCCGGCTTCGTGATCAACCGGTCCCGCTCCGGGGCCTCCACCGCGGACTGAGGCGGCGTACCGACATGACCCACCGCGTCGAAGGGACGACCCGATGACCACGCTCGACCTGCCACCGGTCGCCGCGTCCGGGCCCGGAGGTCCGACGCCCTCCGGCTCCGCCGAGGCACCTGCCGAGGCCGCGCCACCGCGCTCCCAGACCAAGGTGCGGCTCGGCGGTGTGACCCGCGAGGACGTGTTCACCGTGGCCGGCTCACTGGTCGGCTCGCTGGCGCTGAACTGGGCGCTGTACGAGCGGGTGCTGCCGTTCAGTGGCGCGTTCGGCTTCCTGGTCTGCTGGTACCTCCTGTTCCTGGCGGGCTACTTCGCGCTCGGCCGGCTCCAGTGGGGCAGGCTGATGGTGCGCGACCGGCTGGTGTCGGTGGCCTCCTGGAGCTCCGGGCTGCTGGTGGTCGCGCTGATCGTCGACCAGATCGGCTACGTGGCCAGCCGCGGCTTCGAGGCGGCTCAGCACCTCAACTTCTTCACCGAGTCGATGGAGCGGACCGCCGCGCTCTCCCCGATCACCTCCGGCGGCGCGCTCAACGCGATCGTCGGCTCGCTCGAACAGCTGGGCCTGGCAACGCTGTTCGCGGTGCCACTGGGCATCGCGGCGGCGATCTTCATGTCCGAGGTCGGCGGCCGGCTGGCGCGCCCGGTGCGGACGCTGGTCGAGGCGATGACCGCGCTGCCCTCCATCGTGGCCGGCCTGTTCATCCTCGGCGTCTTCATCATCACCTTCGGTTTCGAGAAGAGCGGCTTCGCGGCCTCGCTGGCGCTGACCGTGATGATGATGCCGATCGTCACCCGGGCCGCCGAGGTGGTCATCCGGCTGGTGCCCGGCACCCTGCGGGAGGCCTCGTACGCGCTCGGCGGCAGCCAGTGGCGCACGGTGTGGAACGTGGTCCTTCCCACCGCCCGGCCCGGTCTGGTGACGGCGGTGGTGCTCGGCATGGCGCGCGGCGTCGGCGAGACCTCGCCGGTGCTGCTGACCTCGGGCTTCACCTCGCAGTTCAACGCCGACCCGCTCCACGAGCACCAGGTGTCGCTGCCGCTGTACATCTGGAACTACGTCAAGCAGCCCTACCCCGAGATGGTCGCCCGCGCCTTCGCGGCCGGACTGACCCTGATGGTCCTGGTGCTGATCCTCTTCGTCACCGCGCGCGTGCTCGGCGGCCGCAAGCCGGGCGAGCTGACCAGGCGGCAGAAGCGCCGGATCGACCTGGAGGCGCGGCGCGCCGAGGCCGCCGCACGAGCCGCCCGGCCGTCCGACACCGTCCGTCCGGCGCTGGCGCGGACCGCGTCCTCCCATGCGTCGGCCACCGCCCTCCCACTCCCCGGGAACAGCTGATGACCCACCCAACCACCCTCCGTCCCAGAGGAGTCCCCATGTCGTGGGAGGCTGCCGGCCGCCCCGTGGCCCGCGCGCTCGCCCTGCTGATGTCCCTGTTGCTGCTCGCGGCCGCGCCGATGCTGGGGCCGGGCTCCCGGGCCTTCGCGGCGAGCGTCGCGCTGAGCGCGGACGGGTCCAGCTGGGCCGGTCCGGCCATCGACCAGTGGCGCCAGGACGTCGGGTCGCAGGGCATCCAGATCAGCTTCAACCCGGTCGGCTCGGCGGCCGGCCGCAACTCCTGGACCCTCGGGCAGAACGACTTCACCGCCTCCGACGTGCCGTTCCGCACCACGCCCGACGCCGGCGTGAACGACGCGGGCCGCCGCAACGGCCAGGGCAGCGCGGAGCAGCCGACCTACGGCTTCTCGTACGTGCCGATCACCGCCGGCGGCACCACCTTCATGTACAACCTGGTGGTCGGCGGCAAGCAGGTCCGCGACCTGCGGCTCTCGCCGCAGACCGTCGTCGACATCTTCACCAACAAGATCACCAACTGGAACGACCCGAAGATCACCGCCGACTACGGCAAGACGCTGCCCAACCTGCCGATCACCCCGGTGGTCCGCTCGGACGGCTCCGGCGCCACCGCGCAGTTCACCCGCTGGATGGAGCACACCCACAAGGACCAGTGGGACGCGTACTGCTCCTCCGTCAACGGCGTCTCCTGCGGTGACTACACCGAGTTCTTCCCGCCGTCCGGCCGGATGGTCGCCCAGAACGGCTCGGACGTCGTCGCCGGCTACATCAAGGCCTCCTCCGGCCTCGGCACCATCGGCTACGACGAGTACGCCTTCGCCAAGCGCAGCAACTGGCCGGTCGTGAAGGTGCTCAACCAGGCCGGCTACTACTCGCTGCCGACCGCCTCCAACGTCGCCGTGGCGCTCACCGCGGCGAAGATCCGCGGCGTCGACGACAACACCCCGGTGTCCGACCCGAACTACCTGCAGCAGAACCTCGACGGCGTCTACACCATGGACGACCCGCGCTCCTACCCGATCTCCAGCTACAGCTACGTGATCGTGCCGCGCTCCGGGGCCGCGCTGCCCCCGCCGCCCCGCTTCAACAACGACAAGGGCAGTGCCCTCAGCCGCTTCCTCGCCTACGTGCTGTGCGAGGGCCAGGGCGAGGCGGACGGCCTCGGCTACTCGCCGATCCCGCGCGGCCTGGTCAAGGGCGGCCTGCTGCAGACCAGGAGCATCCCCGGCAACGCCAGCCCGGTCGACCCGGACACCCTGTCCAACTGCGCCAACCCGACCTTCAACTCCACCGGTGAGCTGACCGTCCTCAAGAACGCGCCGCAGCCCAGCCCCTGCGACAAGCAGGGCGCTCCGCTGGACTGCACCGTGCAGGGCGGCCAGGCGGTCAAGACCGGCTCGGGCGCCGGCGGTTCCAGCAGCGGCGGCAGTGGCGGCGGCGCGGCCGGCGGTACCGGTGGCGGCGGCGGTACGGGTGGCACGGGCGGCGGCAGCGGCGGCGGCACGGGCCGGACCGGCAGCGGAACGAGCGGTGGTGCGGCCGGCGGCGCCGGCGGCACGGGCGGTGGCGCCGCGGGCACCGGCGGCACCGGGGACGGCGCCGCGGCGGCCGACGGCGCGGCCGGCACGGACCCGAACGCGGACGGCGCCGCACCGGGCGACCCGGGCACCGAGGACGTGGTCGACCCGCAGACCGGCCAGGTGGTCGCCCGCGGCCGCGGCGGCAGCACCGAGGTCGCGGCGAACGTGGTCGAGGTGGCCGGCAAGCCCGAGGACTGGACGCTGAGCACGCTCACCGCCCTCGAACTGCTCGCCGTGGTGCTCGTCCCGCCGCTGCTCGGCCGACGGCTGCTGCGCCGGCGCAAGTCCTCGGACGGCGCCTCGTGACCGCCCCGGTGCTGGAGAAGCCGGCCGCCCCCGCGCGGCCGGCCACGCCCGCGGGCCCGCCCGCCGCGACCCCCGCGACCGGGCCCGCCGCCGCCCCCGCGCGGCGCCGCCTCCTCCAGGGCGCCCGGGTGGCCAGCCTGCTGGCCGCGCTGGTGCTGGGCTTCGTCGGCTACCTGTTCACGCTCTCGCACGTCCAGGAACGGCACTTCCAGTCCACCGCGTACAAGACCTTCCGGGACCAGCTCGCCCGGGCCGTCGCCCCCACCGGGGCCGCCGCCGACGGCGCCCCGGTGGCCCTGCTGGACATCCCGGCGATCGGCCTGCACCAGGCCGTCGTGGTCGAGGGCACCACCGGCCGGGACCTCATGCGCGGGCCCGGCCACCGCCGGGACACCGCCCTGCCCGGCCAGGGCGGCGTCGCGGTGCTGTTCGGCCGCGGCGCCACCTTCGGCGCGCCCTTCGCCGAACTGTCCGGGCTCCGGGTCGGCGACAAGATCGAGGCCACCACCGGGCAGGGCAAGTTCACCTACACCGTCAACGTGTACGGCGACGGCGACCACCCGATCACCGACCCGGCCCGCAACCGGCTCGTCCTGGTCACCGGGGACTCGGACTGGATCCCCGGCTCGACCGTGATGGTCGGCGCCCGGCTGGACGGCGACCCCGAGCAGAACCCCGGCGGCCGGCCCAGGACCGTCCCGTACGACAAGGCGCTGGCCGCCGACAAGGGCGCGCTGGCCACGCTGCAGCTGTGGTCGCTCGGGCTGCTGGGCGCGGTGCTCGGCGCGCTCCTGCTGGCCCGGTACTGGCGGGCCTCGGCGGCCTACCTGAGCCTCGCGCCGGTGCTCGGCGCGCTGCTCTGGGCGGTCTACGAGAACGCCGCGGCCCTGCTGCCCAACCTCTACTGAAGCGCGCCCGGAAGGCCGTACCGATGACGGATGCACCGATGACCGACACCCCGACCACCGGCCTGGGCACGGCGGACGCCCCGGCGACCGACCCGGCCGCCGACACCCTCACCCTCCCGCCGCTGCCGCCGGCCCCGCACCCCGGCGGCGAGCCGCTGGCCGGGCTGGAGACCAGGGAGGTCTCCGCGTGGTTCGGCGCCCGCAAGGTGCTGGAGCGGGTCTCGCTGGCGATGCCGGCCGGCGAGGTCACCGCGCTGATCGGCCCGTCCGGCTGCGGCAAGTCCACCTACCTGCGGATCCTCAACCGGATGCACGAGATGGTGCGCGGCGCCGCGCTCGCCGGCGAGGTGCTGCTGGAGGGCGACGACGTCTACCGTCCCGGCCGGCGCCCCGCCGAGGTGCGGCGCCGGATCGGCATGGTGTTCCAGCGGCCCAACCCGTTCCCGGCGATGTCCATCCAGGACAACGTCGCCAGCGGCCTGAAGCTGGCCGGGATCAAGGTCTCCAAGGAGGAGCGCCGGGACCTGGTGGAGACCAGCCTGCGCCGCGCCGGGCTCTGGGACGAGGTCTCCACCCGGCTGCACACCCCGGGCGGCGCGCTCTCCGGCGGGCAGCAGCAACGCCTGTGCATCGCACGGTCGTTGGCGGTCTCGCCGGACATCCTGCTGATGGACGAGCCGTGCTCCGCGCTCGACCCGACCTCCACCCGGAGGGTCGAGGAGACCATCGCCGAACTGCGCGGGCGGCTCACCATCGTGATCGTCACCCACAACATGCAGCAGGCCCAGCGCGTCTCGCAGACCTGCGCCTTCTTCCTGGCCACCCACGACACCCCGGGCCGGATCGTGGAGGCCGGGCCGACCGCTCAGGTCTTCGGCAACCCGCGCGACCAGCGGACCTCCGACTACGTGAACGGCCGCTTCGGCTAGGTCCTGTTGTCCAGGGCCCGGGCGGCACGCCTTCAGGGGAGCCGCAGCAGCTCCTCCAGCACCGCCGCGACGCCGTCCTGCTCGTTGCTCACGGTGTGCAGCGGCACCGCCGCCAGCACCTGCGGGTGCGCGTTGGCGACGGCGTACGCGGTGCCGGCCCAGTCCAGCATCTCCAGGTCGTTCGGCATGTCGCCGAAGGCCACCACCTCGCTCCGGTCGATCCCGTGCCCGGCGCACCAACGGGCCAGCGTGCTGGCCTTGGTGACGCCGGGCGCGCTGATCTCCAGCAGCGGGATCGGCGCCGAGCGGGTGATCTCGGCCAGGTGCCCGGCCGCCTCCCGGGCCCGGGTGAGGAACGCGTCCGGGTCGAGGTCGGGGTGCTTGGCCAGCAGCTTGAACAGGCCCCGGACCGGCCCGCCGGCGCCCAGCAGCTTCTCCGCCGGGCCGACCGCGTGCTCCAGGTCGTCGCCCCACATCGGCACCGCGTACTCGGGCTCGCGGGCCCACCCGTCCGGGTACTCGAAGGCGAACGCGGTGCCGGGCAGCTTGGCGCGCAGCACCTCGACCACCGCCAGGGTGGTCTCCACCGGCAGCGGGAACGACTCCAGCAGCTCGCCGCGCCGCACGTCCACCACCGCGCCGCCGTTCGAGCAGATCGCCACCCCGTGGCCGCCGATGTGCGCGCTCACCTGCTGCATCCAGCGCGGCGGACGCCCGGTGACGAACACCACCTGCACCCCGGCCGCCTCCGCGGCCGCCAGGGCCGCGGCGGTGCGTTCGCTGACGGTGCCGCCGGCGCACAGCAGGGTGCCGTCCAGGTCGGTGGCGATGAGGCGGGGGGCGGTACGGGCTTCGGTCACCGGTCCATCTTCGCCCATCGGTGCCGCACCGGTCACCGGCGAGGACGGACCTCGTCGCGGACCCGCAGGACGGCGCCGCCGACCCGCCGGACCTGTGGCTTTCGGCCCCCTTTCGGCCCCCGAGGCTCCGTTTCCGGCCTATTCGCCCGCCGGCCGGGGTGTCCCCGGGGCGCGACGGGCAGGAGTGTGCACGGCCACCCCGTCGGCAGGAAGAGCCATGCCCACTCGCCAGCTCCGAGACGAGCCTCCCCCGACCATCCCGCCCGCCGCCTCCCCGGACGTCTCCTCGGGCGCTTCCCCGGGCGCCTCTCGCGAGCCGGTCCTGCTCGGCGACGTCCTCTTCCACACCCTCGCCGAGATCGCCCGCCGCGCCCCCGAGCCCCGCCTCCCGGCCCAGCGCACCCGCCCGCACCCGTAGCTGCGGCACTGCCCTTTCGGGGCAAGGAATTTGATGCCGTCTCACCCCTGGTCGAGGCTTGTTCGATTCCCTAAACTGCACTCCCCACCCGCCGGCACCGGAGCACGTCATCGGGGCGTGCTCGGCCGCGCCGGCCAGCCCCACCAGGAGGTCTTGACATGGTCAAGCACTACTTCAAGTACGCCCTGAGCACCCTCACCGCCGCCATGTTCGCCCACATGGCCTGACCGAGTCGTCCCGGCCTGGGCCGGGGTGAGCATCCCCGGCCCAGGTTCCAGGAGGTCTCGTGTTCGGCACTGCGGTGAGTCAACTCCGGTACGGCGCATCGATCCTGCTCAACCGCAGGATCCGGCCCCAGGACCTCGGGCGGATCGCCGACGACATGGTCCGCACGCTCGCCGAGTTCGGCGAACCGGGCGCGGACTCGGCGCTGCTGCCGGGGCAGGCCGGTCAGGTCGACCCGGAGGTGCGGCGCACGGTCACCCGGCGGAGCCTGCGGGCCACCGCGCGCGCCGCCGTCCGCCACACGGCCTACTACCGGCGGACCTTCGACGACCTCGGGATCGACCCCGAGACGCTCGACACGGAGACCTGGTCGCGGGTGCCCGTCACCCCGAAGGCGGCCCTGCGCGGCCTGCCCGCCGCGTTCGTCTCCGCCGCCGCCACGCCCGCCCTGATGGCGCTGACCACCGGCACCAGCGGCACCCCGACCGCGGTCTGGTACTCCCGGACCGAGTTGGAGACCACGATCGCCCTCAGCACCATCTCGGCGGCCCTGACCCTTGGGCTGCGCCCCCGGCACACCGTGGCCTACGCGGGCTGCTCCAGGGCCACCCTGCCACTGGTCGTCGCCGAGGAGTCCACCACCCGGGTCGGCGCCTCGTTCGTCCAGTTCGGGACGATCGACCCCGCGCTCGCCCTGGAACGCCTCGCCGCACCGCTCGGCCTGCCCGGCAAGGCCCCGCAGATCACCCACCTCACCGCCTCCGCGTCGTACCTCTCCGCGCTCGTGCAGGAGGCCGAACAGGGCGGGTGGCGGTCCGCGGACTTCGGGCTGGAGAGCATCGGGGTGGGCGGCGAGGTGCTGTCGGCCCCCCTGCGGGAGCGGGCCGAAGCGGCGTTCGGGGCACCGTTGTCCACGTCCTACCTGATGACGGAGACGCTCCCCTCGGGCGGCACGCCGTGCTCCCAGGGGCATCTGCACCACACCACCGAGTTCGGGCACCTGGAGGTGCTCGACCCGCAGACCTGGGAGCCGACCGCGCCGGGGGAGGTCGGGATGCTGGTGCACACCCCCTTCGTGCCCTACCGGGAGTGCACCCTGCTGCTGCGGTACGCCACCGGCGACCTGGTCCGGCTGCCCGTCGGCGGGACGGGGTGCGAGTGGGCGCACCTGCCGGCCACGTCCGCCGTCCTGGGCCGCTGGTCGGGGCCGCTCAGCGCCTCCGTGCCGACCAGGGACGTCCTCGACCTGGTCGAGGGGGAGCCGGACGTGCCGCTGCCGGCCAGGTACACGCTGACCGAGGAGCCGGACGGCGGTGCGCTGCTGCACCTCCTGGTCCGGGCGCTGCCCGCGGCGACACTGCGCCGCAGGCTGGAGGAGCGGGCGTCGGCGGCGGGGCTGCCGCTGGCCGGCATCGTGCTCCACGACGACCGGTCGAAACTGCCGCCGTCCAGTCCGGTCCGCGCGGACCTGCGGGAACACACCTTCGAGTCGGCCCGTCCGGTCGGCGTCCGGGCCGGGAGCGGCGCATGAACGCGATCCCCCTCATCGCCCTGAGTTGCTGCGTGGCCCTGCTGATGGCCGCGGCCGGAGGGTACCTGGTCCGCGTGCGGATGCCCAGGCCTCCGGTGGGCGTCTACACCTCCGGCGACATCGCCGTCCTGTGCGTCGGCGTCGTGCTGGCCCCGCTGCTCTACCTCGAGCTGCCGGGCGTGGTCGTCTCGGCGCTGTTCGGCCTGGTGCTCTGCCTGGCGGTGCAGTTCACCCTGGCGCCGGTCTGCTCCGGCCGCTGGGCCTGGGGCCTCGCGCTCGTGGCCGCCGGAGCCACGGCGGCGTGCAGCGGCCACCCCGTCGCGGTGCGCGCCTGCACCGACGTGATGCTCGCCGTCGCGGTGGTGGGCGTGGCCAACCTGTGGACGCAGAGCGGAATGCGATCGGCGCACGCGGCCGGCCTGGCCGCCGTCCTGTCCTGCTACGACCTGGTCGCGACCACCCTGACGCAGGTCACCGCGAACTTCGTCACCCAGGTCCAGGGAAGGCCGTTCGCCCCGATGCTCGTCCTGACGGGCGGCAGCCCGCCGGTCGCCGTGGGCCTCGGCGACCTGCTGCTCCTCGTGCTGTTCCCCCTGGTCGCCGCCAAGGCGTTCGGGCGGACGGCCGCGTTGCTGGCGGCGGTCGTCGGAGTGGTCGTGACCAGCGCGGTCAGCGCGCTGTTCGCCCTGGGCGCGCTGACGGCGGGCTTCCCCCTGCTGACCGTGCTCGGCCCCCTGATCGTGGTGCAGCACGTGGTGTGGTCGCGCCGGCTGGGCGGCGAGCGGACGACGGCCCGCTGGCGCGCCGGCACCGCGTCGCCGGCCCCACGCCCCGACCGCCTCCAGCCGGACCACGCCGTGACGTCGGCCCTGTCCCTCACCCCGCCCACCGGGCTGGCACCGGGCACCTGGATCGCGATCGCCGACGGCCGGATCCTCGGCACCGGCAACTCCCCCGGCCTCGCCCGCCGCGACGCCCGCCAGCGCGGCACGGCCACCCTCCCCGTCGTGCGCCAGCTCTGACCGGGCGTCGGCCTTCTGACGGCGGCGGCCACGGCGGCCACGGCGTTCTCGGCGTTCGTGGCTAGGGGCGATGGGGTTGGCCCGGCACGCGCCGTGCGCTGGTGAACCGCTGCCGTCGCCCGCCGGCCGCCAGTTCGCCGAGGCGCTCGCCGACGACGGAGACGCCGGGCCGGGGCTCCTGCGCGTAGTACCAGGGCTTGCGTCGGCGCAACAGTTCCTCGCCGTGCTCGCTCCAGGCGAACCCGGGTTTCCGCAGCAGCTTCCGGAACACCGAGTCGGCGGTCTCCGGGTGGGCGGTGGCCAGTCGCCGGATCGGCAGTGGCGTGATCGACTGCTCGCGCAGGTACGTGCGCAGCAGGTCCTGGTGCGGTTTGCGACCCGTGAGGGAGGGGTCGGCGAAGAGCTCCCGCAACAGCCCGTAGTCCGCGTAGAAGTTGAGCCCGTCGACCTCGTCGTAGATGACTCCGATGGTGTCCGCGTCCGCGAGGTCCCGCGGCAGCTCGAAAGCCGGAAAGTCGAGGCCCGGGAGCCGCCTGCCCCGGGCGCGGTCGGGACGCCCGGCGGCGGTGTCCTCCTGCCGGTGTCGGTAGTAGGCGTTGAGCCGTTCCTCGGTTTCGGCGGGCGGAAGGACCAGTTCGTCGCCGCCGAAGAACTCGACGAACGCGTCCCGGTCCGCCCGCATCGACTCCCATCCCTGCTCGATCTTCTCGGGGTTGCGGAAGACCAGTTCGGGGTGGCTGGTGGCCAGTTGGAGTGCGGCCCGGGCGATCTCGGTGGCGCTGGACCTGGGGTAGAACGACATCGCCCCGGAGATCAGCCACGTCCCGTCGGCCGAGAAGACCGGCACCAGGCAGGCGTGGAGGAACCCTCCCTTCGTCACTCCCCGGAAAGCAGCCCGTCCGGCGTTCGAGTACGTGCGGTACTCCAGGTCGTCGATCAGGTTCAGCAGGACGAGGGCATCCCCGTCCTTGCGGCGGATCTCGAAGATCCCCTCGACCGGGTCCCGCCAGCCGAGCAGCATCTCCCGGTCGATCCCGTCCAGGTCCCGCCGCCCACCGACGAACCGGTCCACCACCGTCGAACCGTCCGGCAGGCGGAAGCGCAGGATGAAGTGGTCGGTGATCCGGACCGCCTCACCCTCGTCCAGCAGCCGTTCGGGCCCGGCCGCCTCCAGCAGCAGGGGAGTCAACCACCGGTCGAAGCGCGCACTCTGCGCGAAGGCGACCAGCTCCCCCTTCAACTCGGCACAGCGCTCGATCAGGTCGGTGAGCGAGCGCTCGCCGTGATCCGCGCCTCGAACGGCGATCGCCATGTCCTGCTCTCCCCACAAGCCGGTTCCGAAGTAGTGATGTGTGAGTTGCTCGGCTCTCGCCGTGGGCATCGACGGTGGCCCTCATCCAGCACGGCCAAAAGCTCGGCCCGCCCTGCCCGCTGCACCCATGGCGCCACGGTAGCGGTCGTGAGGGCGCCGTCGCCGAGGGTCGCTCGAAACCTCACCTGCCGGAGTGAAAACGCAGGGTCGACGGCACGCGTCTGGGTACCGTGATCCCGGCAACAAGAAGGCCGACCGAGTGGGCCGACGCCGGGCGTCGGCGCGACGCCCGACGGAACGGAGTGCGTGGTCGCCCAGGGCCGAGACGGCTGAGTGTCGCCGCTAGTCCGCCAACGGCCCGTCGGCCGCCGGCGGACTGGTTGCTTCGCGTGGGTCGGCGGCGCGAACCACGGGAAGCGAATCCTTGATCAGGCCAGCTGGGCGAGGCCCTCGGTGGCGATCCTCTCGAAGACGGCGAGGTCGTTCTCGAAGATCGAGTCCGGGACGGGCCAGTGGATCACCAACTCGGTGATGCCCAGGTCGCGGTAGGTGCCGGCCCAGTCCACGAAGGCGTCCAGCGACTGCAGAGGCTTCTCGGCGGTCGAGCCCTGGAGCAGCACCTTCTCCAGCTCGCCGGCGTCCCGGCCCCGTGCCTCGCAGGCGGCCGTCAGCTTCGCGATCTGCGCGGCGATCACGCCGGGCGCCTGCTCGACCGGCACGTCCGCGGGGCCCTTCGGGTCGCCGTACGTCACCCAGCCCTGCCCGTACTCGGCCGCCAGCCGTAGCCCGCGCGGGCCGGTCGCGGCGACGTAGAACGGCACCCGGGGGGTCTGCACGCAGCCGGGGACGTTCCGCGCCTCGACCGCCGAGTAGTACGTGCCCTCGCGGGTGGTGGCGTCGGTGCGCAGCAGCTCGTCAAGCAGCGGCAGGAACTCGCCGAAGCGGTCCGCCCGCTCCTTCGGCGACCACGCCTCCTGGCCCATCGCCGTCGCGTCGAAGCCGGTACCGCCGGCGCCGATGCCCAGTGTGACCCGCCCGCCGGACACGTCGTCCAGCGTGATCAGCTCCTTCGCCAGCGTCACGGGGTGGCGGAAGTTCGGCGATGTCACGAGCGTCCCGAGCCGCAGTCGCTCGGTCGCGGTGGCCGCGGCGGTCAGTGTCGGGATCGATCCGAACCACGGCTCGTCGCGGAACGACCGCCACGACAGGTGGTCATAGGTGTACGCGGCATGGAACCCGAGCTCCTCGGCCCGCCGCCAGATCTTCTGCCCCTCGCTCCACCGGTGGATGGGGAGGATCACGGTACTCAAGCGCATGCCCTCGACCCTACGCGTGTGCTCCGGCAGGTGAGGTTGCGAGCAACCCGCAGTGACGACACATGCGTAGCCGCTAGCGTAGTGCCATGGGTGCATTGGGCAGGACCGAGCTTGAGGCCATGATCGATGAGGCCACCGTCGACGCCTACGGCGAGGACGAGCAGCTGACCGGTCTGTTCACCATGCTGGAGGAGAACCTCGCGGTGCCGTTCGGCACGACGGTTCTCGGAGTGGAGGTGACTGTGCGCGGCGTCGACCTCACTCAGGATGGCCGGATCGTCGCACTGTGCTTTCGCGGCCGTGTTCGACAGGAGATCGGGATCCTGGAGCTGCCGATGCCGACACCTGCCCCGGACGGCGCCGAGTGGATCGAGGCTTACCGCCACTGGACCGGCTGACGCCAAGCAGCTCACACATCACTTCGGAACTCACCTGCAGAGAAAGCAGGACATGGCGATCGCCGTTCGGGATACGGATCACGGCGAGTGCTCGCTCACCGATCTCATCGAGCGCAGTGCCGAGTTGAAGGGGAGTCGGTCGCCTTCGCGCAGAGCGCGCGCTTCGATCGGTGGTTGACTCCCGCCCTTCTGGAGGCGGCGGGCCCTGAGCGGCGGCTGGACGAGGGCGCGGCGCGTCTCGGCGGCCTCATCCGGGTGAAATGCTGGCGAGCCCGATGCCCGTACGGGACGATGAAGTAGCGTCGGATTGTCGTCTGGAGCCAAGGAGGTGCCGCATGTCGTACGAGCCCAAACTGGCTGCCGCGTTGTCCGGTGCGACTCTGCGGCAGCTGTCGCACTGGCGGCGGGCCACCGGCGAGCGCGGCGCTGTCCTGGTGCCGGAGATCTCGACGTCTCGTCCGATCCTTTACTCCTTTCGCGACGTGGTCGCTCTCCGAGTCTGTGTCCGTCTTCGCGAGGAGGCATCCCTCCAGAAGATCAGGCGGGCGCTGAGCACGTTGCGCGAGGGCCTCGACGAAGGGGAACACCTCTCGGCCTACCGGCTGGTCGCGGGCGGTGACACGATCTACCTGGCAGACCCGGACCACGCAGTGGACCTTGTGCGGAGCAAGGGCAATGTCGTCATTCACGACATGGTGGACGTGCTTGCGCCTTTCTACCGTGGTGGTCGGCGAATCCCGGACCTCCTTGAACCCCGGCCGCACGTGTCTATTGACCCTGCTGTGCGAGGCGGCGAGCCGGTCGTCGAGGGGACACGTATCCCGGCGACAGAGGTTGCTGCTCTCCTACGGGACGGCGTGCCACCTGAGCAGATCGGCGACTACTACCCGGGCGTCACAGCAGAGGCAGCGCGCGACGCAGCGGACTTCGCCGACTATGTCGACAGTTACGAGGATGCGGAAATCCGGCAGGCAGCGTCTTGAAGCTGCTGCTCGACGAGAATGTGTCGCTTCCCATGGCACGGATCGTGCGGCTGCTCCTGAAGCACCACGTTGTCGAGCACGTGGCCGAACTCAGCGGGTGGGCGGGAACCAGGGACGTCGACCTCTATGCGCGTGCGGCAGCGGACGGCTTTCAGATCGTTGTCACGAATGACACGAAGCAACTGAGCCGTCCACTCGAGGTAGTCGCCATCGCCGAGTCGGGCCTGCATCGCATCGAGTACCGCCAGAATCACAAGCACGGCGGGTTGGTGGGTCTCGGTGCAGCTATCGCCACCGTGTGCGCTGGCCTGCCCCATGCCTTGGCTGAACTCGACCAGGCAGACAGTCAGCGCCTGATCTCGCTGAATGCGGTCGACCCGTCCCAGCAGAGCCGCTTGCGGATCGTGGATCCTGCCAGCGCCCCGCCCAAGTTCTGGCCCGCCGACTCACAGGGGTAGTGGCATCAGGGGCTGAACCAGCGGAACATCGCAGGTCAGCGTGTGATGCATGAAGAAGGATTGACTGATGTCACGAGCGTCCCGAGCCGCAGGCGCTCGGTCGCGGTGGCCGCGGCGGTCAGTGTCGGGATCGATCCGAACCACGGCTCGTCGCGGAACGACCGCCACGACAGGTGGTCATAGGTGTACGAGGCATGGAACCCGAGCTCCTCGGCGCGCCGCCAGATCTTCTGTCCCTCGCTCCACCGGTGGATGGGGAGGATCACGGTACTCAGTCGCATGGTGTCGACCTATGCGTCGGAACGGCCGCGCGGCCTTCGCGTCTCCCGGCCGGGTCGTCGAGGCGGGTGCGACAGGTCAGGCATGGGCCAGGCCGTCCACATCGAGGACGTCGACCCGGAGAGCATCGGAAGCGGCCGGTACCGCGGGCACGGCGACTCCGGTGGCGTTTCCGAGTCGGACCTCGCGCCGGATTCCCCGTTGCCGGCCTCGCACGGGCGACGAGGACGTCCTGACCCTGAGGGGGAGGTGCTCCGCCCCTTAGGGGAGATCCTCCGCGGCGTCATACCGCAGCAGCAGACGGGCTCGTCATTCCAGCTCATAGCCCTTGGCGCGTAGGCCCGTTACGTTGAGCAGGTGTCCACTGCTGTCATCAAGACGGACGGCCTCACCAAGAGGTTCCCCCGGGTCACCGCCCTCGACCAGCTCACCGTCGAGGTGCGGCCCGGGGTGGTCGGGCTGGTCGGGGCCAACGGGGCGGGCAAGTCCACCCTCATCAAGATCCTGCTCGGCCTCGCCCCGGCGACGTCCGGCCGCGGCGAGGTCCTCGGCCTGGACGTCGCCACCCGGGGCCCGGAGATCCGCGAACGGGTCGGCTACATGCCCGAACACGACTGCCTGCCACCCGACGTGTCGGCGACCGAGTTCGTGGTGCACATGGCGCGGATGGCGGGGCTGCCGGCCACCGCCGCCCGTGAGCGCACCGCGGACACCCTGCGGCACGTCGGCCTGTACGAGGAGCGGTACCGGCCGATGGGCGGGTACTCGACCGGCATGAAGCAGCGGGTCAAGCTCGCCCAGGCGCTGGTGCACGACCCGAAGCTGGTGCTGCTGGACGAGCCGACCAACGGCCTCGACCCGGCCGGCCGGGACGAGATGCTGGGCCTGATCCGCCGGGTGCACACCGACTTCGGGATCTCGGTGCTGGTCACCACCCACCTGCTCGGCGAGCTGGAGCGCACCTGCGACCACCTGGTCGTGATCGACGGCGGCAAGCTGCTGCGCTCCTCCTCCACCGCCTCCTTCACCGAGGCGACGGCCGTCCTGGCGGTCGAGGTGACGGACCACCCGCAGGACGCCGTCCCGGAGCCGGGCGACGCCGTCCGCGAACGGCTGGCCGCCGCCGGGCTGTCCGTCCAGCCGGAGGGTTCGCACCTGCTGCTGGTCCGGCTGGCCGGCGACGACACCTACGACACCATCCGCGACACCGTCGCCGGACTGGGTCTCGGCCTGGTCCGGCTGGAGCAGCGTCGCCACCGGGTCGCCGAACTCTTCACCGACGAGAACAGGGGAGGGACGGACGATGTCGCTGCCTCCTGACACCAGGTCCGCCGACACCGGCGTCATCCACGACATCGGCTACCGCGGCTACACCGGGCCCCGGCTCGGCCGGGCCTACGCCACCCGCTCGCTGTTCACCCAGAGCCTGCGCGCCGCGTACGGGCTCGGGCGCTCCGGCAAGTCCAAGGTGCTGCCGATGCTGGTGCTCGGCGTGGTCACGATGCCGGCCGTGGTCATGGTGGCGATCGCGCTCGCCACCAGCGCGAAGGAGCTGCCGCTGGACTACCCGCGGTACCTGTCCTCGTTCGTGCTGGTCGTGTCGATCTTCCTGGCCTCGCAGGCGCCGGTGCTGTTCTCCCGGGATCTCCGGCACCACACCGTCCCGCTGTACTTCTCCCGCCCGATCACCCGCGCCGACTACGTCCGGGCCAAGTTCGCCGCCATGGTCAGCGCCCAGTTCCTGCTGATGGCGGCGCCGTTGCTGGTCCTCTACATCGGGGCGCTGCTCGGCGGGCTGGACTTCGGGCACAACACCGGGCACTTCCTGTCCGGCCTGGTCGCCGCCCTGCTGTACTCCCTGGTGCCGACCTCGGTGGCGCTGGTGGTCGCCGCCGCGACCCCGCGCCGCGGCTTCGGGGTGGCCGGGATCATGGGCTACCTGGCGATCAGCACGGCCGTGGTGGCGATCCTGACCCGGATCGGCACCGCCACCGAGCTCACCGTCCCGGACTCCGTCCAGTGGATCGCGCTGCTGTCGCCGAACGACCTGGTGGAGAGCCTGACCAACCAGCTCTTCGACGTCGGCGGGATGGACGGCCGGATGCACGCGCCCGGCGGGCTCGGCGTGGTCGTCTTCACCGCCGCCGTCCTCGCGATGGTGTCCGGCTCGTACGGGCTGCTGCTGCGCCGCTACCGCAGCGTCTGATGAACCGAGGAGTTTGAGAGGCGTCATGGCCACCATCACCATCGACAAGGTCTCCCGCTGGTTCGGGAACGTGGTCGCCGTCAACGACATCAGTATGACGATCGGCCCAGGCATCACCGGCCTGCTCGGTCCGAACGGCGCGGGCAAGTCGACCCTCATCCACATGATGAGCGGCTTCCTCTCGCCCTCCAGCGGGGCGGTCACCCTGGACGGCGCGCCGATCTGGCGCAACCAGCAGGTGTACCGGCAGATCGGCCTGGTCCCGGAGCGGGAGTCGATGTACGACTACCTGACCGGCTGGGAGTTCGTGCTCGCCAACGCCGAACTGCACGGTCTCGCCGACCCGGGCGCCGCCGCCCGGCGCGCCCTGGACCTGGTGGAGATGGCCTACGCCAAGGACCGCCGCACCGGGACGTACTCCAAGGGCATGAAGCAGCGGGTCAAGATGGCCTCCGCGCTGGTCCACGACCCGGCCGTGCTGCTGCTCGACGAGCCGTTCAACGGCATGGACCCGCGCCAGCGGCTCCAGCTGATGGAGCTGCTGCGCCGGTTCGGCGCGGACGGCCGGACGGTGCTGTTCTCCTCCCACATCCTGGAGGAGGTCGAGCAACTGGCCCGGCACATCGAGGTCGTGGTGGCCGGCCGGCACGCCGCCTCGGGCGACTTCCGGAAGATCCGCCGGCTGATGACCGACCGGCCGCACCGCTACCTGGTCCGCTCCAGCGACGACCGTCGGCTGGCCGCCGCGCTGATCGCCGACGGCTCCACGACCGGTGTCGAGGTGGACGCGCGGGAACGGGCGCTGCGGATCGAGGCGGTGAACTTCCAGGGCTTCACCACCCTGCTGCCCCGGGTCGCCCGCGAGGCGGACATCCGGCTGTACACCGTCTCGCCGGCGGACGAGTCGCTGGAGAGCGTCTTCTCCTACCTGGTGTCCGCGTGAGGCCGGGCATCCGCGTGAGGCCCGGCGTCCGCGTGAGGCCCGGCGTCCGCGTGAGGCCCGGCGTCCGCGTGAGGCCCGGCGTCCGAGCCACCGAACTCCCGTACCGGACCCAGGAAAGGGCCGACCGACCATGAACCCGACCGTCGCCAGGCTGACCCTGCGCGGCCTGCTGGGCCGCCGCCGCGGCCTCCTGCTGCTGGTGGTCCCCGCCCTGCTGCTGGTCATCTCGGCCGTCGCGAGCGGCACCGCCAGCGGGAACGAGCACGACCTCACCGTCAAGATCCTCGGGCAGCTCGGCCTCGGCACCCTGGTGCCGATCCTCGGCCTGGTCGTCGGCACCGGCGTGATCGCCACCGAGATCGACGACGGCTCGATCGTCTACCTGCTGGCCAAGCCGCTGCCGCGGTGGAAGATCGTCACCACCAAGCTGGTCGTCGCGATCGGCACCACCTGGGTGTTCGCCGCCCTCCCGACGCTGCTCTGCGGCCTGCTGCTGATCGGCACCAGGGACGGCATCGCGCTCGGCTACACCGTGGCCGTGCTGGTCGCCGGGGCGGCGTACAGCGCGCTGTTCCTGCTGCTCGGCGTGGTCACCCGGCACGCGGTGGTGGCCGGACTGGGGTACGCGCTGGTCTGGGAGTCGCTGATCGGCAACTTCGTGTCGGGCGCCCGGACGCTGAGCGTCCAGCAGTGGGGCCGGTCGGTGGCCGAGGCGGTCGCCGGGGACGCCGCGATCGGCGCCGACGTCTCGCTCGGGGTGGCCGTCCCGCTGCTGCTGGCGGTCACCGTGGCGGCGACGGTGCTGGCCTCGGTGAAGCTGGCCGGACTGACCCTGGCCGCCGAGGAGTAGCCGGACGGGGCCGACCCGGGGCAGTCGGGGTCGGCCCGAGCGGAGGTGCTAGCCGAGCGTCCGGTTGCGGCCCGCGCCCCAGCCGGCCGCGCCGACCACGGTGGCCAGCACCAGCATCAGCACCAGGGTGGCCGTCCAGCCGCCGGTGAGCTGGTGCAGCGCGCCAGCGCCGACCGGGCCCGCCGCCGCGACCAGGTAGCCGACCGCCTGCGACATCCCGCCCAGCTGGGCGGCGCCGGCCGCGCTGCCGGTGCGCAGCACGATGAAGGCCAGGCCCAGGCCCAGCGAACCGCCCTGGGCGACGCCCAGGATGGTCGCCGACACCCAGGCGCCGGACACCGGCGCGATCAGCAGCAGGGCGATGCCGAGGCCGTTCAGCCCGGCCATGACCACCGCCAGCCCGCGCTGGCGGGTCATCCGGCCGGCCAGCAGCGGCACCAGGAAGGCGCCCGCGACCTGCACCAGGTTGGAGAAGGCGAAGACCAGGCCGGCCTCGCCGCGGTCCATGCCGTGGTCGGCCAGGATGGTCGGCATCCAGGCGACCAGGGTGTACACCAGCAGCGACGAGATGCCCATGAAGAGGCTGATCTGCCAGGCCATCGGCGAGCGCCAGATGCCCTCGATCGGCTTCTCGGCCACACGACCGGCCGCAGGACCGGCAGGGGCCGCTGCCCCGGACGCCGCCGCCCGCTCCTGCCGGGAGCGCAGCACCTGCGGCAGCCAGGCCACCGCGGCGATCAGCGCGAGCAGCGACCAGGTGCCCAGCGAGGCCTGCCAGCCGCCGCCGAGGGCGTGCTCCAGCGGCACCGACAGACCGGCCGCCAGGGTCGCGCCGACCAGCATGGTGGTCGAGTAGACGCCGGTCATCGCCGCCGCCCGGTCCGGGAACTCCCGCTTCACCAGGCCCGGCATCGACACGTTCAGCACCGCGATGGCCACGCCGATCACCACGCAGCCCGCGTACAGCGCCGCCACCGAGGGCAGCACCCGCAGCAGCACGCCCGCGCCCAGCACCAGGACCGCGCCCAGCACCACCCGTTCGGTGCCGAACCGCCGGGTCAGCCGGGGCGTGAGCGGGGCGCCGACGCCCTGGAACAGCACCGGCACGGTGGTGATCAGTCCGCTCGCGGTGGCGGAGAGTCCGAAGGTCCGCTGGATCTCGCCGACCATCGGCGACACCGCCGCCAGGCAGGCGCGCATGTTCAGCGCGACCAGCAGGATGCCGGTCAGCAGCAGCGCGGGGTGGGCCAGCCGGGTGCGGACGGGAAGCGGGAGGGACGTGGTGGCAACCGGCTGCTGGGCACGGGTGACGGCCATGGGTGTGCTGTTCTTTCGTGAATGTGCGAGAGGGCGCGGAGGACGGAAGGGAGGCGGGTGCCTACGTCACTTCCGGGCCGCGATGGCCGCGAGGAGCTGCTCGACGGCCGCGGTCGGCTCGGCGAGCAGCGCACGACACGCGGCCTCGGCACGGTCCGGGTCGCCGCTCTCGATCGCGTCGACCAGCGCCGCGTGGGTGGCCACGGCCACCTCGGGCATGTCGTGGTCGCCGAAGGCCGAGGTCATCGACTCGCGCACGGAGGCACCGAAGTAGCGGTAGACCTCGGTGAGCGCCGGGTTGTGCGCGGCCTCGACGATGGCGGTGTGGAACTCCAGGTCGTGCTCGACGGTGGCCTCGCGGTCGGTCCGCTCGGCGTGCGAGGCGATCACCTCGGCCTCGCGGGCCAGCGCGGCCCGCATCCGCTCGACGTCCTCGCGGGTGTGCCGCAGCGCGGCCAGCCGGGCGGCCTCGGTCTCCAGCGCGGCCCGGACCTCCAGGACGTCCCGGATGCCCGAGCGCTGGACGCCGCGCAGGACGGCGGCCGGGTCGCTGGTGGAGCGGACGAACGTCCCCTCGCCCTGGCGGGAGACCAGCATGCCGGCGTGCACCAGCACCCGGATCGCCTCCCGGACGGTGTTCCGGCCGACCTGGAGCCGCTCGGCGAGTTCGTGCTCGGTGGGGATCTGCGATCCCACCGGCCAGACGCCGCCGGCCAGTTGTTCGCGCAGCTGGTCGATCGCGGTGTCCACCAGGGAGCGCCGTCCGGCCGCCTGGAGGCTGTTGCCGTCGTTGGTCATGCCGGTACTCCCTTCGTTGTCGGTCACCGCGCCGCTGGTCAACGCCGGTCATCGGTCATCCTACAACCGCTTGCCCGGTCATCCTACAACTGGAGGTGAACCCCCGCCGAACACTACGGCGAGGTCGGGAGGAGGAGGGCCTAGACGCCCGGGTAGAGCTGTTCCAGGACGACGGCGACGCCGTCCTCGTCGTTGCTCGCGGTGACCTCGTCGGCGACGGCGAGCAGTTCCTCGTGGGCGTTGGCCATCGCCACGCCGCGGGCCGCCCAGCCGAACATCGGTACGTCGTTGGGCATGTCGCCGAAGGCGATGGTGTCGGCCCCGCGGACGCCCAGGCGGCGGGCGGCGACGGCCAGCCCGGTGGCCTTGGACAGGCCCAGCGGCAGCAGTTCGACCACTCCGGCGCCGGCCATCACGACGCCGACCAGGTCCCCGGCGACGCGGCGGGCGGCCTCGGCGAGCGCGTCGTCGGTCAGGCCGGGGTGCTGGATGTAGAGCTTGCTCACCGGGGCGTCGAGCAGCTGGTCGCGGTCGACCCGGACGACCGGGAGGTCGGAGCCGATCAGCAGCTCGTAGCCGGGGCCGGCCAGCACCTGGCCGTCCAGGCCGTCCTGGTTGGCGGCGACGGCCAGCGGGCCGGTCTCGGCCTCGATCTTGGCGATGGCGAGCGCGGCGAGCCGGCGGTCCAGGGTGAGGGAGGTGAGCAGCCGGTGCGCGCCGGCGTCGTACACCTGGGCGCCCTGGCCGCAGACGGCTATCCCGGTGTAGCCGATCTCGTCGAAGACCGGGCGGGCCCAGGCGGCGGAGCGGCCGGTGACGACGATGTGCAGCGCGCCCGCGCCGGTGGCCGTGGCCAGGGCGGCGCGGGTGCGCTCGGAGACGGTTTCCGTGCTGGTCAGCAGGGTGCCGTCGAGGTCGGTGGCGACCAGCCGGTAGGGCAGGTCGCCACCGCTCGGGCGCTCACCGCTCGGGCGCTCACCGTTGGGGGAGACGGGGCTGGGGCTGGTGGTGCTCATGGGCCGTACGTCTCCCGGGAGTTGCGGGTGGTGCGGGTGGCGCGGTGCTACTTGACCGGTTCGAGGACGGTCCGCCCGCCGAGGAACGGCCGCAGTGCCTCGGGCACGACCACCGAGCCGTCGGCCTGCTGGTGGTTCTCCAGGATCGCCACGATGGTGCGCGGGACGGCGACCAGGGTGCCGTTCAGGGTGGCCAGCGGGCGGGTCTTGCCCTCCTCGCGCATCCGGATGGCGAGCCGGCGGGCCTGGTACTCGGTGGTGTTGGAGGTCGAGGTGACCTCGCGGTACTTGCCCTGGGTCGGGATCCAGGCCTCGATGTCGAACTTGCGCGCGGCCGAGGCGCCGAGGTCGCCGGAGGCGACGTCGATCACCCGGTAGGGCAGCTCCAGCGCGTTGAGGAAGTCCTTCTCCCACTGGAGCAGGCGGCGGTGCTCGTTCTCGGCGTCCTCGGGAGTGGTGTAGACGAACATCTCCACCTTCTCGAACTGGTGGACGCGGATGATGCCGCGGGTGTCCTTGCCGTAGGTGCCGGCCTCGCGGCGGAAGCAGGACGAGTAGCCGGCGTAGCGCAGCGGCAGCTTCTCGGCGTCGAGGATCTCGTCCATGTGGTACGCGGCGAGCGGGACCTCGCTGGTGCCGACCAGGTACCGGTCGTCCTCGGCGAGGTGGTACACGTTCTCGGCGGCCTGGCCGAGGAAGCCGGTGCCGTCCATGGCGGCGGGCCGGACCAGGGTCGGGGTGATCATCGGGATGAAGCCGGCCGCGGTGGCCTGGGCGATGGCCATGTTGACCAGGGCGAGCTCCAGCAGCGCGCCGACGCCGGTCAGGTAGTAGGAGCGGGCGCCGGCGACCTTGGCGCCGCGCTCGGTGTCGATCGCGCCCAGGATCTGGCCGAGCTCGACGTGGTCGCGCGGCTCGAAGCCCTCGGCGGCGAAGTCGCGCGGGGTGCCGATCTCCTCCAGGGTGACGAAGTCCTCCTCGCCGCCGACCGGGGCGGCCGGGTCGATGAGGTTCGCCAGCGAGCGGAGCAGGCGATCGGCCTCCTCCTTGGCCGCGCCCTGCTCGGCGTCCGCGGCCTTGACCTCGGCGGCCAGCTCCTTGGTGCGCTGCAGCAGGGCGGCCTTCTCCTCGCCCTTGGCCTGGGCGACCTGCTTGCCGAGCGTCCGCTGCTCGCTGCGCAGTTCGTCGAAGCGACTGCCCGAGGACCGGCGCCGTTCGTCGGCGGAGAGGAGGGCGTCGACCAGGTCGACGTCCTCGCCACGGACGCGCTGCGAGGCGCGCACTCGGTCAGGGTCCTCACGAAGCAGGCGAAGGTCAATCACAGGCCCAAGCGTACCGGGCGGAGGCTCATCCACCGGTACGGGTTTTCCCCTGGGGATAACCGCCCGGATCCTGTGGATAACTTCTGTGGGGAACGGGCGGGGCCGGGGTTATCCACAGGATCCGGGCGGTGCCTGTGGATTGAAGGGGAGGTTGGCCCTCCGATCACCGAAGCCAGGGAATTGAGGTTTCAAACCTCATTTGACCTTCTCGGGTGAGGGAATTGAAGCACTCGGACGGGTGATTTGCTGGCACACGGGTGACTCTGGTCCGATTAGTCATCTCTACGCCGCTAACCAATGATCCGACCGAAACCTGCAGTGGCTATACCGGTTTGTCGACTCATCCCCAGGCCTGTGGATAACTTTCGGCTGTGGATAGTCCCCGCCCCTGTGGATGGCGGGTTCCGGCGCCGCGGGCCCCTGTGGACGACGGGTGCGGTCACCCGCCCCCTTCCGCCCGGCCGGGAGAAAACGATTGGAAAAGGGCGGAAAGACAAAGGGCATCGATCAGATGTCGTCACGATGCCCTCGCGTGGATCAGATGTCGCCGCGCCCGTCGAGGCACCGGGAGAGCCAGTCGGCGGCGGCCGTGAAATCGTCGTCCGAGGTCCCCGGCCGCCGGTGCGTGGAGACCTGCCGGTCGGCGCGCGGATAGGAGCCGAGGAACCGCACCTGCGGGCTGATCCGCTTCAGCCCCATCAGGGCCTCCGCCACCCGGCGCTCGGACAGGTGCCCCTCGCAGTCGATCAGGAAGCAGTAGTTGCCGATGCCCTCGCCGGTCGGCCGCGACTCGATCCGCATCAGGTTGACCCCGCGCACCGCGAACTCCTGGAGCAGCTCCAGCAGCGCGCCCGGGTGGTCGTCCGGCAGCCAGACCACCATCGAGGTCTTGTCCGCGCCGGTCGGCGAGGAGACCCGGCCCGGGCGGCCGACCAGGACGAACCGGGTGGTCGCGGTCTGCGCGTCCGCGATGTCCTTGACCAGCGGGTCCAGGCCGTAGATCGGCGCCGCGAACTCGCCCGCGAACGCCCCGTCGTAGCGGCCCTCGGCGACCAGCCGGGCGCCGTCCGCGTTGGAGGCGGCCGACTCCCACTGCGCGTCCGGCAGGTTGGCCGCCAGCCAGCGGCGCACCTGCGCCTGGGCCACCGGGTGGCTGGTCACCGTCTTGACCCCCGCCAGGTCGGTGCCCGGCCGCACCAGCAGCGCGAAGGAGATCGGCAGCAGCACCTCACGGTAGATCATCAGCGGTGCACCGGCGGCGAGTTCGTCATTGGTCGCGGTGACGGCGCCCTCGACCGAGTTCTCGATCGGGACGAACGCCCCGGAGGCGTCCCCGCCGCGCACCGCGTCCAGCACCAGCGGTACCGAGGCCAGCGGCACCAGCTCCCGGGTCGCGGCCTCGGGCAGGGTGCGCAGCGCAGCCTCGGTGAAGGTGCCGGCCGGACCGAGGTAGGTGTAGCGGGTGGCCGACATGACGCCTCCGTGGGAAACAGGGGGGAACCGGGGCAGGGGTGTTGCCGAAGAAGTCACCATAACGACTCCGCCCGTCGGCCAGGAAAGCGTTTCAGTGGCCGGGACCGGAGACCGCCGGGGGCGTGCTACTCGAAGAGCTGCTGGCCGAGGTAGCCGCCGGCCGGGACGCCCGGCGGCACCGCGTACAGGCCGCTGGCCTCGTGCCGCAGGAAGCGGGAGAGGCCGTCCCCCCGGGCCAGCTTGCGCTGCACCGGGGTGAAGCCCTTGCGCGGGTCGGCCTGGAAGGCGAGGAAGAGCAGCCCGGCGTCCGGCGAGCCGTCGGGCAGCAGGCCGTCGTGGTACGAGAACCCGCGCCGCAGCATCGCCGCCCCGCCGTTGGCGGCCGGGGCGGCCACCCGGACGTGCGCGTCGGCGGGGATCGCCAGCGCGCCGTCCGGGCCCTGCGCGGCCAGGTCGACGGGGGTGCGCTCGCCGGCCCCGGCGGGTGCGCCGAGCGGCGCGCCGTCCGACTTGCGCCGCCCGATCACCCGCTCCTGCCGGTCGGTCGGCAGCGC
Source organism: Kitasatospora sp. NPDC043950 (assembly GCF_056435345.1). NCBI lineage: Bacteria > Bacillati > Actinomycetota > Actinomycetes > Kitasatosporales > Streptomycetaceae > Kitasatospora > Kitasatospora sp. NPDC043950. The sequence goes on along the minus strand of NZ_JBWKER010000025.1, from coordinate 28,066 downwards.
CTCCCAGTTGTCCAGCAGCATCCGGATCCGCCGGAACACCAGGTACGAGCCGCCGGCGAGCCAGGCCGGCCGGTCCGGCCCGGCGGTGCAGAACACCTTGGCGGCGAAGCCGTCCTCGCCCGGCCGGGGGTTGTTGGTGCCGTCGATCTGGCCCATCAGGTTGCGGCCGGTCATCGGGCGCGCGGTGGCACCGGGCGTACGGGCGAAGCCGGCCGACTGCCAGCGCAGCGCCGCCGTGCCGGCCGCCTGGCGTTGCAGCACCCGCAGCGCGTGCACGGCCACCAGGGCGTCGTCGGCGCCGATCTGGACGAACAGGTCGCCGTCGCCACGTGCGGGGTCGAGCGCGTCGGCGGGGAAGGGCGGCAGCGGTTCGAGCGCCTGCGGGCGGCGGTCGGCCAGCCCGGCCTTGTCGAACAGGGCGGCGCCGAAGCCGACGGTGAGGGTGAGCGAGCAGGGGCCGGCGTCCAGCGCCACCTGGTTGTCGGCGTCCTCGGCCGGCTCCCCGGCGGTCAGCCGCTCGGCGGTCTTCGTCCAGCGCTGGAGCAGGGCGCGCAGCCCGTCCCGGCCGACGCCCTCGGCCAGGTCGAAGGCGGCCAGCTGGACCCGGGCCTGCTGGGGTTCGAGGATGCCGGCCTGGTGCTCGCCGTGGAACGGCACCCGGGCCGCGCCGAGCGCGCCGCCCGGCCCGGCGGCGGGCGCCGCGCCGGGGTGGCGGTCCAGGGCGACCGCCCCGGCGGCGCCGGCTCCGGCGCCGGCCAGCAGCCCGGCGCCGGCGGTGCCGAGCAGGGCCCGCCGGGTGAAGCCGGCGCGGCCGGGCGCCTGAGCACCCTGTGCTGCGGGCCTCGGCACCGTGGCCCGGTCCGTCGTGGCCCGGTCCGCCGTGGTGCGGTCCGTCGAGGTGTGCTCCATCGCGGTCAGCCGATCTTGAACTGCTGGGTCGGGGTGGTCTGGTCGATGTCGGAGGAGCGGATCTGCACCGACACCACCCAGGTGCCGGCCAGCGGCAGCTGCGCGGTGCCGCTCCAGCGGCCGGTGCCCTCCGGGGTGAGCGCCACCGGCAGCGGGCCGAGGTCGCGGTCCGGCAGGGTGAAGGCGAGCTGCACCTCGGGGACGTCCACCGGCTGCCCGTCCGCGCCGGTCAGCGCGAGGTGCACCTCGTTCGGACCGGTCCGGGCCGGGTTGAGGGTGACGGTCGCCGTCCCCTTGGCGTTCGGGGTGCGGCCCTTGGTGTCGTACGGGAGCTTGAGCTCCACGGTGCGGCCCGGCTCGGTCTGCGGGGCGGGCGCGCCCCCGGCGGCCGGTCCGGCGGCGGGTGCGGCGGCACCGGCCTTGACCTCGCTCGCCACCCGCCCGGGCGGGGAGTTGGTGAGCATCGTGGTGACCACCAGCACCGCCACCGCGACCAGTGCCTCGACCAGCACCGAGCGGCGCAGCCCGGCCCGGGTCGGGGTCAGTCCGCGCTCGCGCCCGGCGCTCTCCCGGGCCGCCTGCTGGCGGGCCAGCTGGGCCTGCCGGAGCGGGTCCTCGGAGTGCGCGGCGGCGACGCCGACCGGCTCCGGCACAGCGGCCGGCTCGACCTCCGCCGCCTCGGCCGGGGCCGCGCGCAGCCGGGCCAGCCAGGTGCGGGAGAACCAGGCGGCGCCGAGCATCACGGCCACGCAGCCGGTCTTCACCAGCAGCAGCCGCCCGTACTCGGTGCCGGTCAGCGCGCCCCAGCTGCCGAGGCCGCGCCAGGACTGGTAGACGCCGGTGGCGGCCAGCACCGCGACCGAGCCGAAGGCGACCTTCGAGAAGCGGTCGACGACCTGCGCGCCGACACCCTCGCGCAGCGCGACCAGCAACGCGGCCAGGCCGCCCAGCCAGAGCGCCATCGCGATCAGGTGCAGCATGCCGAGCGGCAGCGACAGCCAGACCTGGATGCCGACCGAGGCGTGGTCGGCGCCGACCCAGGTCGCCGCCAGGGCGATCGAGAGCACCAGCCCGGCGACGCCGAGGCCCAGCCGGGCCTCGCGCTGAGGCCGCTCGGCGGCGCGCTGCTCCAGCTCCCGCAGCTCGGCCTCCTCGGCCTCCTCGTCGCTCGCGCCTCCGGCGCTCCCCGTGCTCCCCGTGCTCCCGGCGCCGCCGGGCCGCACCGCCGGCCGGGCCGGCTGCCCCAACTGGCCGACCAGCAGCGACAGGAACACCCCGCTCGCCGCGAGCAGCAGCAGCCGGGCGGCCAGCGCGGTGCCGATCCGCTCGTCCAGGGTGGCGCGCACCAGCGACAGGTCGAGGGCCTTGCCGATCCCCGAACCGCGCTCGTACGGGCCGCGCAGCATCAGCACCGCGACGGTGGAGGCCAGCAGCGCCGCCCAGCCGGTCATCAGCAGCCGCTGCATCCGGCGCCGGGCGGCGCCCTCCGGCCAGCAGATCAGCACGAACGCGGCGACGCCGGCGAGCAGCGCGAACGCCGCGTACGCGACGGTGCGCCCGGTGCCGTAGAGGGCGGAGACCAGGCCGTCGGCCTTGGCGCCCTGGAGCGCGGTGGCGGACACCGAGGTGTCCGAGGGCGCGCCGATGGAGAAGGTGAACGCGCCGCCGATCGGGTGCGAGTCCTCCGAGACGGCCCGCCAGGCGACGGTGTACGTGCCGTTGGCGAGCCCGCTGTTCAGTCCGACCCGGGCGGTGTCCGCCTTGCCGTCGGCATGCCCGGGGTTGCCGGTGTCCACCGCCTTGCCGGCCGGGTCGAGCACCCGCACCGAGTCGCTGGACAGCGACACGGACTCGCTGAAGGTCAGCGTGACCGCCTGCGGGGCGGTGGCGACCACCGAGTTCTGGTGCGGGTCGGTGGACTCCAGGGTGGCGTGCGCGGCGGCCGGTCCGGCGCCGGCGAGCATCAGCGCGAGCAGCGCGCCGAGCGTCCCGAGCAGTCCGGCGATGCGGCGGTGGGCGGCCTTCTCCATGCTGGCGGTCCCCTTAACTCTGGCCGGGGCGGTAGGTGAGCTCCTTGACCGGCACCTTGACCGACAGGGTGCCGGACTTGGCGAAGGTCAGGTCGAGCTCCAGCTCGTCGCCGAGGGCGGGGGCCTTCTGCCATCCCATGATCATCAGGTGGGTGCCGCCGCGGGCGAACTCCAACGCGCCGTGCGCGGGCACGTCCAGGCTCGGGACCTGCTCCATGCTCGACGGGGTCGAGCGGTGCATGGTGACGGACTCGGCGCCCGGGCTGCTCACCTTGACCAGCTGGTCCTGCCCGCCGTCGTTGCGGACGGTCAGGTAGCCGGCGGCCATCCCGCCGGCCGGGGGCAGCGGGATGTAGGAGTCGGCGACGCTCAGCTTCGCCGCCCCGCCGCCGGCACCGCCCTGACCGCCTGCCCCGCAGGCGACCAGGATGGCGCCGCCGCCCAGGGCCGTCGCCAGTACCGCGCCCGTGAGCGCCGTCCGTCGGAAGCCGAGGGTCGCGCGGCCGGCCGGGGCGTGGCCGGTCGAGGCCTTCATGCCGCGACCCCCTTGGCGAGCAGCGGCAGGTCGTGCTCGTAGGTCTTCTCCTCGGTGCCGCTCAGGTAGAGCACGTGCGCCTTGTCGTCCGAGGGGAGGAAGGCCAGCACCTGCGCGCCGTGGGTCGAGGTGACGGTGCCGTCCGCGTTGACCACCGGGTCCTCGATCATGATGCCGAGCGACCTGGCGGCCGTCTTCACCTTGGCCAGGTCGCCGGTCAGGCCTATGAAGTCGCTGCCCATCGAGTCCAGCCAGGTGCGCAGCACCTTGGGGGTGTCGCGCTGCGGGTCGGTGGAGACGAAGACGACGTTGACCTTCTGCCGCTCCTCGGCCGGGAGCGCCTTCATCGCGACGCCGATGTCGCCCATGGTGGTCGGGCAGACGTCCGGGCAGCTGGTGTAGCCGAAGAACAGCAGCGTGGTCTTGCCGTTGGTCTGCTGCCGCAGGTCGTACGGCTGGCCGGAGGTGTCGGTCAGCTGGAGGTCGGGCTTCTCGAAGTTCTTGGTGAGCACCGTGCCCTGGTACGGCGAGTCGGACTTCTGCTGGACGACCTTGGCGGCGGTCGAGCCGCCCCCGGAGGAGCCGCAGGCGGTCAGCGTCAGGGCGGCGGCGAGCGCGACGGCGGCCGCGCCGGCCAGGCGGGTGGTGCGGGTGGTGCGGAGCATGGGAGATCCGATCGTGCGGGGTGGGACCGCCGGCGGGACCGTACCCGGGGCGTGGGTACGGCCCCGCCGGCGGGGTGGGTCAGGAGGCGGAGCCGCTGCTCCGGCGGCGCAGGCCGAGCACGCCGACGGCGGTGCCGATCACGCCGACCACGATGCCGACCACGCCGAGCACCCGGGCGGTGGAGTCGCTGGACTTGGCGCCGGCCGGGGCCGCGGCGTGGTCGGAGCTGTCGCCGTGGGCGCCCGCGGAGGGGGAGGCGGTGACGCCGCCGTGGGCGTCCTCACCGGCGGCGGCCTTGGTGAGCTTCAGGACGGGGGCCGGGTGGGCCGGCTCGGGCTGGCCGTCCTTGGACTCGTCGATCCAGCGGACGATGTCGCCGTTGTCGTAGGTCTGCAGGGTCTTGAAGACCATGCTGTCGGCGTCGGACGGCAGCGGGCCGATCGAGACCCGGAACTCCTGGAACTGACCGGGGGCGATCTTGGTGCCGGCGTCGGCGGTCCAGGTGATCTTGGAGACGGCCTCGTTGACGTCGCTGCCGTGCACCTTGATCGGCTTGTCGAGCTTCGCCTTCTCGACGGTCGCGGTCCAGCCCGGCAGCGGCAGGGTGCGGACGGAGGCCAGCGGGTGGTCCAGCGGGAGGTTGACCTCCAGCTTCACCGTGCCGGCGGCGTCGCTCTCGTTCGGCACCCGGAAGTCGACGGCCGTGTAGCCGCCCTGGGCGGCCGCACCCGGGTTCACGGTGACGTGCGCGAACGCGGGACCGGCCAGCGCCACCACGGAGGCGGCGGCGGTGAGGGCGACGGCGGCGAGACGGCGGGTGGGAAGGGAACGCATGATGCGGTGTCTCCGATCGGAGCTCGGCGGACCGGCCCGCGTCCGGGCGACGGGAAGACCGTGCCTCGGCGGGGCCGCGCGTGGGGACGTGCTGGGGACGTGTGGGGGCGGAACCGGGGGCCGTCGGCGTGTCGGGGACACGCGGGACCGGCCCGGGACGCTGCGCACGACCGGGGCCCGACACGAACGGGGCGCCAGGAGCCGGATCAGTACGCGAAGGCCCCGAGCGGCGGACCGCGCCGCACCACGCTGTGCCGCAGCGCGGCACCCGCCGGAAGCGGACTCTCCCCGCCCCGGACGCCGAACCGGCGGGCCGGACCGGCCGCGCCGAACAGGCCGCGCAGCAGCGCCGCCACCAGCACCAGCGCCGACCGCAGCGGCGCCGCCCAGTGCTCCCGGGCCGCCGACGCGGTCACCCGCACCAGCCGCCACAGCGCCGCCTCACCGCGCCGCAGCCACCAGCCCGCGACCAGCGCGGCGGCCAGGTGCCCGGCCAGCATCGACGGCGTCATCCCGAACACGCCGCCCTGCCACCACGGGGCGACGGCGTACGCGTTCGGGTCCAGGCCCGCCGAGGAGACCAGCTGCTCGGCGGTCGGGCTCCCCGGCAGGCCGGCCAGCGTGCCGGGGCGCGCCTCGTTGCAGATCAGCCGGCCCGCCACGGTCGGCAGGGTCAGCGGACCGGAGCCGCCGTGGTGCATGCCGGCCATGCCGCCGATCGCGGCGTGGCCGTTGAAGCTGTGGAACAGGCAGTGCAGCCCGAGCTGCCCCGCGCCCAGCGCACCGGCGATGGCCGTCAGCGAACGTTCCCGCCCACCGCAGGCCACCGCGAGCACCAGCACCGCGGCGAAGCCCGTCGCCAACGCGGCCGGCGGCACGTTCCCGCCACCCGCCAGGGCGTGCCCGGCAGCCGCTATCAACGTGCACACCAGGGCGAACGGGACGGCCCGGGCAAGCCGCAGGTCCCAGGCGGCGGCCCCCACCGGCGCATCCGGTGCGAGGGCGCCCGGGAGCGGGGCGGCGGGGAGGGCAGTCATGGCCGAGACATCATCTCACCGCCTACCTCGCCCGCGTGGGCAGGGTGGGAAATCCCTACGAATGCCCCGTTCGGCAGCAGCGTGCAGGCCGGCGAGTGCGCCACTCGGCACAATCCACGGCCTCAGTCCATCCGCCGAACGGGCGGCAGCGGGCCCCGGGCACGGTTCACCGCCGAATCGCCCGGAGATACCTAGTTGTATGTGGAGCCGCAGCCAGGAGGGACCTCCCGTGGACATCTGGTGGACTCTGCACCTCAAGCGCGACCCGGCCAGCGTCCCGCTGGCCCGGCGCATCCTGCTCGGTGCCATGGCGACGGCGGGCGTCGACCCGCAGATCGCCCACGACCTCGGCGTCGCCCTCAGCGAGGCCTGCGCCAACGCCGTCGAGCACGGCGCCTGCGGGCGGCCCGACGGCGGCTTCCAGGTCACCGCCTCGATCAGCGGCGACCGCCTGCGGATCGAGGTCACCGACTCCGGCCCCGGCCTGCCCGGCCCCGTCGGCACCCCCGCCCCGGCGCTGCGCCGCCGCCCCGTCCCCCCGCCGCCGCCCCGCCCGGCCGCGCACCGCCGCCCCCGCCGCGGCCGCGCCACCGTCCCGGCCCGCGTCCTCACCGCCCACCAGCCCCGGCGCGACGGCCACCCCTACGACACCCACGTCCTCCCCGCCCGCCCCACGGCGCCCACGCTGCGCCCCGTGGACCTCGACACCCTCCCGGACCTCACCGCCGAATCCGGCCGGGGCCTCTTCCTCATCCACGCCCTCACCGACCACGTCCAGCTCCGCAACCACCCGCTCCGGGGCGCCATCGTGAGCTTCGACAAGATCCTCAAGTGGCAGGACGGCGCCTTGTTGCGGGCAGCGTCCTGACACGGCGAACCGATGACGACGGACTGATACGACGGACTGATACGACGAACGCCGGGGGTGCGGACCGTGGTCCGCACCCCCGGCGTTCGCCCGGGTGCAGGGGTCAGCTGTGCGCGCCGGCCTTGCGGCGGCGCAGGACGAACACGGTGCCGGCGCCGGCCGCCAGGACGGCGGCGCCGCCGAGGGCGATCGGCAGGGTGTTGGAGTCGGCACCGGTCTCGGCCAGGTGCGGGCCCGCCGACGGCGAGGCGGAGGCCGAACCGTGGCCGGCGGCCGCGGGGGTGCTGCTGGCGCCACCGGCCTCGGCGACCCGGAACTTGCCCTCGAAGGGGTTGTAGAACTGGGTGCAGGCGTTCGGCTTGTCGTTGGCCGGGGTGGGCACCTTGTCGTTGTCGAACGCGTCGGAGCCGGCGTCGTAGTTGGCGCCGTAGTTCCCGACCGGGGCCTTGGCGGTGGCGGCGATCCGGACCTGGTAGGTGATCTTCTCGCCCTTGGCCAGCTTGATGTCCGGCGACTGGAGGTCGCGGTCGTCGAGCTTTGCGGGCTTCCAGCCGGAGCCGGTGTTCAGCTGCACGTCGAAGAACTCGGTGCTCCACTGGACGGGGTAGTCCCCGTCGAACTCGTCGGTGACGTAGAGCGAGTTGTGGACGACGGGCAGATCGACGCCGCTGTTGTTCTGCCAGGTCACGCTCAGCTCGGCGGCCGGTCCGCCCTTGATCAGGGTGGTGCCGTACAGGCCGGAACCGGTGACCTTGAGCAGCGGGCTCTGGTAGACGCCGCCGTGGCATCGCATGTTGTTGGTCGGGGTCGGCATCGGCAGGGTGGACGGCCGGTTGGTGGGGGTGGCCGTCGCGGTGTGGCTGGGGGTGGTGCTCGGAGTCGCCGTGGCGGGGGCGCTCGGGGTGGTGCTCGGGGCCGGGGTGCTCGGCGCGGGGGCGCTCGGGGTGGCCGTGGTGGAGGTGGGGGGCGGGGAGGAGGGGACTCCGACCGCGCTCGCGCTGACGGCGCCGACCGTGGTGCCGAAGGAGAGCGCCATCAGCGCGGACGCGGCCAGAAGGCGAGAAGAGCGCACGTTGAGAAGCTCCAGATTGGGGTAAATGGGGTTGATTTCGGGCGACTTGAGGCCTCCGGCAGGGCCGTCGGCGCTGGTCGCGCCCGCGAACCCTACCGGTTGCGGATGGCTGGTTTCGATCGGATTTGGCGCTAAGTGATCGATGCTGCCCAGCACGCCTGTTCGGCCACCGGTTGCCGGGGTGGCCGGAGGGCCGGACGATGGCCGCATGAAGCACCAGATGCGAGCCGAGTACGGGTCCGGGGGTGCGACCGGCGGGGTGCGGTTGTGGCACATGGTCCGGGGGGCGGAGAGCGTGGCGATGTGCGGCCGGGAGCTCGACCCGGGCGCGCAGGTGCGGGAGCCGGTGGACTGGGGCAAGACGCCGGAGCTGTGCTGCCACACCTGCGGGGCGTACTACCTGCGCGAGACGCCGTACCTGTCGGCCGAACACCAGTAGCGCGCCAACGGGTGGTCTACCGTGATCGGCATGGAGCAACCCCTCGCCCGGCCAAGGTCGTTGACCCGTGAGGCCGCCGGGCTGCGGTCCGGCGTACCGGGCCTGTCCGAGCACGTCGACCGGTTCTGCGGGCTGGTCGAGCGGGTGGATCCGTTGATCCACGCGTTCGTCCCGGAGCCGGGGCGGCACGAGCGGCTGCGCGCGCAGGCGCGGGCGCTGGCCGCGCGGTACCCCGAGCCGGCCGGGCGGCCGCCGCTGTACGGGGTGACGGTGGGGGTCAAGGACATCGTGCACGTGGACGGGCTGCCCACGCACGGCGGTTCGGCGCTGCCGCCGGGGGTCCTGGCGGGGCCGCAGGCCGTGGTGGTGGACCGGCTGCGGGCGGCCGGGGCGCTGGTCGCCGGCAAGACGGTGACCGCCGAGTTCGCGGCGAGCGCGCCAGGACCGACCCGCAACCCGCACCATCCCGGGCACACCCCGGGCGGCTCCAGCAGCGGGTCGGCGGCGGCGGTCGCGGCGGGGCTGGTGCCGCTGGCGGTCGGCACCCAGACGGTGGGATCGGTGATCCGGCCGGCCGCGTACTGCGGGGTGGTGGGCTTCCGGCCCACGTACGGGCGGATCCCGATGGCCGGGGTGATCCCGAACGCGCCGAGCTTCGACACCCTGGGGGTGTTCACGGCCGACCTGGCCGGGGCGGCCCTGGCGGCTGCACTGCTCTGCGACGACTGGCGGGGCGACGACTGGCGCGGCGGGCCGGCGGCCGGGGGCCGGCCGGTGCTCGGGGTCCCGGACGGCGCGTACCTGGAGCGGGCCGAGCCGGCGGCGCTGCGCGTCTTCGAGGAGAGCCTGGAGCGCCTGGCGCAGGCCGGCCTGACGGTGCGCCGGGTGCCGCTGTTCCCGGACTTCGCCGGGATCACCCGGCAATTGCAGACGATCAACCGCTTCGAGCTGGCCCGCGGCCACGCCGACTGGTTCGCCCGGTTCGGCGGCCTGTACCGGTCGGAGACGGCGGCGAGCATCCGGGTCGGCCAGGGCGTCGCGGCAGAGGACCGGGCGGCCGCGCTCCAGGCCCGGGAGCGGTTGCGCGAGCGGGTCGCCCGGGCGACCGCCGAGGTCGGAGTGGACCTGTGGCTGGCGCCGTCGGCGACCGGCGGGGCGCCGGAGGGCCTGCACACCACCGGGGACGCGGTGATGTCGCTGCCGTGGAGCTACCTGGGCCTGCCCGCGCTGAGCCTGCCGGCCGGACGGACGGCGGAGGGGTTGCCGCTGGGCCTCCAGGTGGTGGGCGCGGCGGGCGGCGACGAGCGGCTGCTGGCCCAGGCGGCTTTCCTGGAAGGGGCGCTGGGCGGAAAAGCCTAGGAGCCTGCTAGGCGAGCGCCGGGTCGGCCGGGTCGGTGGCCTCGGCGCGCAGCAGGCGCAGCAGGAGGCGGCCGGCCCGCTGGTAGGGGGTGTCCTCGTCGTGCAGCACGGCCTGCGAGTTGGCCGTCTCCAGGAGGGCGATCAGGGCGAAGGCGAGGTCGTCGAGGTCGGTGCCGGGCCGCAGGCCGCCGGTGGCGCGGGCCTCGGCGAGGGCGTCGGCGATCACCTGGCGCCACTCGCGGGCGCAGTCGGCGAGGGCGTCCCGGACGGCGCCGGGGCGGGCGTCGAACTCGGCGGTGACCTCGTAGAAGAAGCAGCCGCCGGGGAAGACCCGGGCCCGGGAGTAGGCGAGCCAGCTCTCGCAGAGGGCGCGGGCCCGGGCGAGGCCGGGCGGGGTGTCGGCGACCGGGGCGACGACGGCGTCGGCGAAGATGCGGCGGGCGGCGCGGACGGTGGCGAGCTGGAGCTCCTCCTTGGAGCCGAAGCCGGCGAACACGCCGCTCTTGCTGAGCCCGAGGTCGGTGGCGAGGCGACCGATGGAGAGCGCGCCGAGGCCTTCGACGGAGGCGATCGCGACGGCGCGGTGCAGCACCGCCCGGCGGGTCTCCTCGCCGCGCAGGACCCGTCCGTCCGTGGTCGATCCGGCCATCGGCCACCTCAGTTCTCGTCGTCGCCGTCGCCGTCGCGGTGCGTGCCGCCAGGGTAGCCCGGGGGCGGGCGGCGGACTTCCCGCCCATGAAACTGCACGAACGGTCGTGCTAATATCCGGGCCCAGTACGGCCCCGCACCCCGGCACGCCCGTCCGCACCGACAGGGAGACCGCATGGACCCGGCCCTCGCACTGGTTCGCACCGCCCTCAACACCACCTCGCACCTGGCGCCCCGGCTGGCCGGCCGCGCCGCGTACGAGCTGTTCCAGCGTCCGCTGCGGCGCAGCGCCGTCCGCCCCGCCGAGCGGGAGACCCACCGGCAGGCCGCCGTCGAGCGGATCACCGTGAACGGCAAGGACGTCGTCGTCTACCGCTGGGGCGACGGCGCCCGGCCGGTGCTGCTGATGCACGGCTGGCGCTCCCGCGCCTCGCGCTTCGCCCCCTACGTGCCCCGGCTGCGCGCGCTCGGGCTGAGCCCGGTCGCCTTCGACGCGCCAGGCCACGGCGACTCCGGCGGCCGGGCCACCACGGTGCTGGAGTACCGCGCCATCGCCGGGCAGCTCCAGGACGGCTACGGCGGGTTCGAGGCGATCGTGGCGCACTCGCTGGGTGTGGCCGGGGCGTTCCTGGCGCTGCGCGAGGGGGTCCGGGCCGGGCGGCTGGTCGCGCTCGCCGGGGTCAGCGAATTCGCCTACCTGCCGGGCGCGTTCTGCGCCGGGCTCGGCCTCGGCCCGGTGATCGAGCGGGACCTGCGGCACCGGATCGAGCACGAGCTGTTCGCCGGCACCGAGGACCCGTGGCGGCGCTTCGATGCCGCGCACCGGCCCGAGGAGGTGTCGCCGCCGATCCTGGTGGCGCACGACGAGGGCGACGACGTGGTCGGAATATCGCACGCGCGGCGCCTGAAAGCCGCGTACGGTGACCGGCTGGAACTACTGGTCACCCGAGGGCTCGGCCACCGCCGGATCGTCGCCGAGCCCACCGTCATCGACAACGCGATCGGCTTCCTGTCGGCCGGTCAGGAGGTTAGCGCCGCATGAGCCGTGCCGGAGAGCTCGTCGAACTGCACGCCCGGTCCCTGGAGTTGGCCGCCGAAGTGGTGGACGGTCTGCGGTCGGACCAGCTGGAGCTGCCGAGCCCGTGCGCGGGCTGGACGCTGCGCCGGCTGATGGAGCACATCGTCGGCCAGCACCAGGGCTTCGCCGCGGCCGCCCGCGGCGCCGGGCCCGACCTCGCGCTCTGGGCCGACGCCCCGGTCGGCGACGACCCGGCGGGCGCCTTCCGCCGCACGGGCGCCGAGCTCACCGAGGCGTTCCGCGAGGCCGTGGCGGCCGGGCGCGAGGTCTGGCTGCCGGAGATCCAGCACGGCGGCCCCTTCCCGCTGGCGCACGCGGTCGGCTTCCACCTGCTCGACACCCTGGTGCACGGCTGGGACGTCGCGGCCGCGCTCGGTGTCCAGGCCCCGTTCACCGCCGTCGTGGACGGCGACGAGGCGCTGGCGGCGACCCTGCTGGCGGTCGCCGGGGCCGTCCCGGCCGCGCCGGAGAACCGGGTGCCGGGCAAGGCGTTCGCGCCGCGCCTCGAACCGGGTGCGGCGGGCGGCCGGTTCGACCGCGCGCTGGCCCTGCTCGGGCGTGACCCGGCCTGGAAGGCCTGAAGCTTTCGGGTGCGGGCGGGCGCAGGCCTGGCGTCAGGCGTGCCGGCCGCCGCGCTGTTCGTCGGGGAAGCGCGGCCCGCCGATCAGGAAGAGCAGCGCGGCGGTCGGAAAGCCGGTCGAGGCGGCCACTAGCACGATGAACTCCCAGAACATCTCCTGCTCCTCGTCAGTCCCGGGCCGCCCGGACACCCGAAGGTGATCCCAAACCTGACAGGCCCTGATTGGCCGAATTGTCCGGTCGCTATTCGACGGTATGACCGGATTGCCCCGGCTGCCACCGGGCGGCGGGGACCGGCCCGCGCCACACCGGCGCAGGGGTCTGGGCGCGGGCCGGGGGCGGCGGCCACACTGTCGGGATGCAGCTACAGCTCGCAGGGGAAGCACGGCGGCCGGACCGCGAGAGCGAGGACTTCGCGGCGGCCTCGCCGGAGGCGCTGGTACTGCTGGACGGTGCGAGTTCGCCGGCCGGCCTGGAGTCCGGGTGCCGGCACGGAACCGCCTGGTACGTCCGCCGGTTGGGCGTGCACCTGCTCGCCCGGCTCACCGACCGGGTGGACCGCTCGATCGCCGAGTGCCTGGCCGACGCCATCGTGGAGACGGCCGCGCTGCACGGCGGCCGCTGCGACCTGGGCCACCCCAACACCCCCGCGGCCATGGTGGTGGCGGCTCGCCGGCACGGCGAGTCGCTGGAGTACCTGGTGCTCGGCGACTCGCTGCTGGTGCTGGAGTACAAGGACGGACCGCCGAAGGTGATCGGGGACAACCAGCGCTTCCCCGGTGGGGAGGAACTGCGCCGGCAGGTCTGGGCGACCGTCCCCGGCTCGGCCGAGCGGGCCGCGCTGCACCTGGAGTACGCGCTGGCCGTCCGGTCCGCCCGCAACCGGGGCAACGGTCCGTGGATCGCCGCGGCCAGCCCGAAGGCGGCCGGGCACGCGGAGACCGGCTTCGTCCGGCTGGAGCGGCTGCACGCGCTGGCCGCGCTCACCGACGGCGCCTCGCGCTTCACCGAGCGCTTCGGGCTGGGGAGTTGGGCGGACGCGCTGCGGCTGCTCGCCGAGTCCGGTCCGGGCGAACTGATCGCGCAGGTCCGCGAGGTCGAGCGGGCGGACGCCGCCTGCGAGCGCTGGCCGCGCGGCAAGGCGCACGACGACGCCTCGGCCGTCTACGCGCTGCTGTAGCGCGTAGACGGCCGAGGCGCCGGGGGCGGTGCGGTCACCGAGCTGGTGCCGTCACCGAGGGCGGTGCGGCCGCCCGGGATGGTGCCGTCAGTCGATCGGGTGGCCGAACCGGCCGGACTGGAAGTCCCGCATGGCCTGCTCCAGTTCGCGGTGGCTGTTCATCACGAACGGCCCGTACCAGGCGACCGGTTCGCGGATCGGCTGCCCGCCGAGCAGGATCACGTCCAGGTTGGGGTGGCGGGAGTCCTGCTTGGGGTCGGCGGTGATGGTGATGGTGTCGCCCTCGCCGAACACGGCCGCCTGCCCGGTGTGGACCGGGCGGCCCTCGGCGCCGACGGTGCCGTCGCCGTTGAGGACGTAGGCGAGAGCGTTGAAGTCCGGCCGCCACGGCAGGGTGACCTGCGCGCCCGGGGTGATGCTGGCGTGCAGCAGGGTTATCGGCGTGTGGGTGACGCCCGGGCCCCGGTGGCCGTCCAGCTCGCCCGCGATCAGCCGCAGGACCGCGCCGCCGTCCGGGGTGGAGAGCAGCTTGACGTGGCCGCCGTGGATGTCCTGGTAGCGCGGGGCGGCCATCTTGTCGGAGGCCGGGAGGTTGACCCACAGCTGGATGCCGTGGAACAGGCCGCCGGTGGCCACCAGCGACTCCGGCGGGGTCTCGATGTGCAGGATGCCCGAGCCGGCCGTCATCCACTGGGTGTCGCCGCCGCCGAGGTGGCCGCCGCCGCCGTGCGAGTCCTTGTGGATGAACTCGCCGTCGATCAGGTAGGTGACCGTCTCGAAGCCGCGGTGCGGGTGCCAGGGCGTGCCCTTGGGCTCGCCGGCGGCGTACTCCACCTCGCCCATCTGGTCCATCATGATGAACGGGTCGAGGTACTTGGTGTTGATCTTGGCGAAGGCGCGGCGGACCGGGAAGCCCTCGCCTTCGAAGCCCTCGGGTGCGGTCGCGACGGTGAGGACCGGCCGGGCGCTGGTGGCGGCGGGGTCCGGGGTGGCGACGCGCGGCAGGGTCAGCGGGTTGTCGACGGTCACGGCGGGCATGTCGGCCTCCTTCGGGGGGTTCCTCTGGCCTACGTCCACGAGGTTAGTTCAATTCTCAACAACAAGCAAGTTGAAAGTTGAACCATATGGCGACGAAGGAGCGCGGGGCTCCTCCTCCAGGATGGGTCAGCCGTACATGCGGCGCATGGTGAAGTCGACCATCTGCTCGACCGCCTTGGCGTCGAACACCATCCGGTGCTCGCCCTCCATGTCCAGCGCGAAGCCGTAGCCGGTCGGCAGCAGGTCCAGGACCTCGGCGCCGGTGACGGTGAAGTGCTTGGAGTCCTTGCCGGCGTAGCGGCGCAGCTCCTTCAGCGAGCTGAACATCGGGATCACCGGCGTCGGCGTGTTGTGCAGCGCCAGGAAGCCGGGCCGCTCGCCGCGCGGGCAGTGCACCTTCGAGGTGATGAAGATGGCCTGGAAGTCCTCGACCGCCATCGAGCCCGTGGTGAACGCCCGGACGGCGTCCGCCAGCGACGGCGGGGAGGGTTCGGGGTAGAGGGACTGCTGGGACGCCTGCGACTGCGCGCCGTAGGCGTCGGGGCCGGGCATGCCGTTCATGCCCGGCTGCGGACCCGCCTGCTGCTGGTAGGGGTCGCCCGGGTATGCGTTCTGGTCATATCCGTACACACGGACAGGCTATCGGGAGCGCACCCGCCCGTGCGGGCGTCGATCCTGACAAGGACTGGTCGTCCCGACTTGTGGGACGTGACCACGTTCATAGCGGATTCACCGCCAGGGGCTTGCCCAAGTTACCGCTGGGTAGCATCATGATGCGTACTGGTGGGTACGGGGCGCCCGAACGCGGCGGTCTCCCGGAAGCGACGAACCGGAGAAAACGGCCATGGGTCACTACAAGTCCAACCTGCGGGACGTGGAGTTCAACCTCTTCGAGGTGTTCGGTCGCGAGCAGGTCTACGGCTCCGGACCGTTCGCGGACATGGACGTCGAGACCGCGAAGAACATCCTGAGCGAGATCTCGCGCCTCGCCGAGAACGACCTCGCCGCGTCCTTCACCGACACCGACCGCAACCCGCCGGTCTTCGACCCCGAGACCAACACCGCGCCGGTCCCGGCCACCTTCAAGAAGAGCTACCAGACCTACATGGACGCCGAGTGGTGGCGTCTGGGCATCCCGGAGGCGATCGGCGGCCAGGTCACCCCGTCCTCCCTGATCTGGGCCTACGCCGAGCAGGTCCTGGGCTCCAACCCGGCCATCTGGATGTACTCCTCCGGCCCCGCCTTCGCCGGCGTCGTCCACGACGAGGGCACCGAGGAGCAGAAGAAGGTCGCCCAGCGGATGACCGACCGCCTCTGGGGCGCCACCATGGTCCTCACCGAGCCCGACGCGGGCTCGGACGTGGGCGCCGGCCGCACCAAGGCGATCAAGCAGGAGGACGGCTCCTGGCACATCGAGGGTGTGAAGCGCTTCATCACCTCGGGCGAGCACGACATGTCCGAGAACATCATCCACCTGGTGCTGGCCCGCCCCGAGGGCGGCAAGCCCGGCACCAAGGGCCTGGGCCTGTACATCGTCCCCAAGTTCGACTTCGACTGGGAGACGGGCGAGCTGGGCGAGCGCAACGGCGCCTACGCCACCAACGTCGAGCACAAGATGGGCCTCAAGGCCTCGAACACCTGCGAGATGACCTTCGGCGCCAAGCACCCGGCCAAGGGCTGGCTGCTCGGCGAGAAGGTCGACGGCATCCGCCAGATGTTCAAGATCATCGAGTTCGCCCGGATGATGGTCGGCACGAAGGCCATCGCCACCCTCTCCACCGGCTACCTGAACGCCCTGGAGTACGCCAAGGAGCGCGTGCAGGGCGCCGACATCTCGCAGTTCCTGGACAAGACCGCCCCCCGCGTCACCATCACCCACCACCCGGACGTGCGCCGCTCGCTGCTCACCCAGAAGGCCTACGCCGAGGGCATGCGCGCGCTGGTCCTGTTCACCGCGTCCGTCCAGGACGACATGGTGGCCGCCGGCCTGCGCGGCGAGCGCGACGAGGCCGCCGAGCGCCTCAACGACCTGCTGCTGCCGATCGTCAAGGGCTACGGCTCCGAGAAGTCCTACGAGCAGCTCGCCCAGTCCCTGCAGACCTTCGGTGGCTCCGGCTACCTGCAGGAGTACCCGATCGAGCAGTACATCCGGGACGCCAAGATCGACACCCTCTACGAGGGCACCACCGCGATCCAGGGCCAGGACTTCTTCTTCCGCAAGATCGTCAAGGACGGCGGCCAGGCGCTCACCGCGCTGTCCGAGCAGATCCAGAAGTTCCTCGGCGCGGCCGAGGGCGGCGACGCCCTGGCCGCCGAGCGCGAGCTGCTCGCCAAGGCCGTCGGTGATCTGGACGCCATCGTGGGCAAGCTGCTGGCCGACCTCACCTCGGTCGAGCAGGACGTCAAGAACATGTACAAGGTGGGCCTCAACACCACCCGCCTGCTGCTCGTCTCCGGCGACGTCGTCGTCGGCTGGCTGCTGCTGCGTCAGGCCGCGGTGGCGCTGGCCAAGCTGGAGGCCGGCGCCTCGGAGAAGGACGTCCCGTTCTACCAGGGCAAGGTCGCGGCGGCCCGCTTCTTCGCCAAGAACGTCCTGCCGACCGTCGCCCCGCAGCGGCTGATCGCCGAGGGCATCGACAACGAGATCATGGACCTGGCGGAGGAGGCCTTCTGAGGCCCTCGCCCCACCCGTCACCCGCCGCGGTGCCCCCAGGGGTGCCGCGAGGGGCGTGACACCTCTCCGACCGCCTGACAGCACCCTCACGTCGAAGGGCCCGGCTCCCGCCGGGCCCTTCGACGTTGCGGCCCGTCCGCCCCGCACCCGTCGCCGAGTTCGCCCGTTTCGCACCCGTTGTTCGGGGGCCTCAGGCGCCGGGCCCGGCATGGCGATGACCGTCCGCGACCGGCGCGGATCTCTGGGTGTACGGAGTTCGGCAAGGCGTCACTTCACGGTTGTGTCCTCGTTCTGCATCCGTTGGGAGGTTCCGAATTCCCTGTCCGTGTACGGGCATATGCTCAAGGTGCGAAGCCGACTCCCCATCCGGCTTCAGCCCTCCCTCGACTCAGGAGCAGTATGTCGACCGCCGCCGCCCGCCAGGCATTCTTCGACCGGACGCACAGCGACGATCTGATCGCGTTCCTCGGCACCTCGCCGTCCCCGTACCACGCGGTCGCGAGCGCCGCCGAGCGGCTGGAGAAGGCAGGCTTCCGGCAGGTCGCCGAGACCGACGTCTGGGACGGCGCCGCCGGCGGCCGTTACCTGATCCGGGGCGGCGCCCTGATCGCCTGGTACCTGCCGGAGAGCGCCCGCCCCGAGACCCCGTTCCGGGTGGTCGGTACCCACACCGACTCGCCGAACCTGCGGGTCAAGCCGGTGCCGGACACCGGCTCGGCCGGCTGGCGCCAGGTCGCCGTGGAGATCTACGGCGGTGTCCCGCTGAACACCTGGCTGGACCGTGACCTCGGGCTCTCCGGCCGCCTCGCGCTGAAGGACGGCAGCTCGCGGCTCGTCCAGCTGGACGAGCCGCTGCTGCGGGTGCCGCAGCTCGCGATCCACCTGGACCGCCAGGTCAACGACGGCATGAAGCTCGACAAGCAGCGCCACCTCACCCCGATCTGGGGCCTCGGCCCGGTCGACGAGGGCTCGCTGATCTCGTACGTCGCCGAGCGCGCGGGAGTGGACGCCGCCGACGTGGCCGGCTGGGACCTGATGACGCACGATGTCCAGCCGGCCGCCTACCTGGGCCGCGACCGCGAGCTGCTGGCCGGCCCGCGCCTGGACAACCTGCTGTCCGTCCACGCCGCCACCGCCGCGCTGGCCGCCGTCGCCTCCGCCGAGGACGCCGCCGACCTGCCGTACATCCCGGTGCTGGCCGCCTTCGACCACGAGGAGACCGGCAGCGAGTCGGACACCGGCGCGCAGAGCCCGCTGCTCGGCAACGTCCTCGACCGCACCGTCCACGCGCGCGGCGGCACCCCGGAGGACCGCGCCCGGGCGCTGGCCGGGACGATCTGCCTCTCCTCGGACATGGGCCACGCCGTCCACCCGAACTACGCCGAGCGGCACGAGCCGGGCCACCACCCGCTGCCGAACGGCGGGCCGATCCTCAAGGTCAACGTCAACAACCGCTACGCGACCGACGGCGTCGGCCGGGCGGTGTTCGCGGCCGCCTGCGAGAAGGCCGGCGTGCCGTGGCAGTCCTTCGTGTCCAACAACGCGATGCCCTGCGGCACCACCATCGGCCCGATCACCGCGGCGCGCCTCGGCATCAAGACGGTGGACTGCGGCATCGCGGCGCTGTCCATGCACTCGGCGCGCGAACTGTGCGGCGCCGAGGACCCGTACCTGCTGGCCAGCGCGATCAAGGCGTTCCTGGAGGGCTGATCCCCCCTCAACGGCGAAGGGGCCCGGCGGAGTGCGCTCCGCCGGGCCCCTTCCACGCCGGACGGGCTACTCCAGGCCGGCGAGCACCAGCGGCAGCCGGCGCGCGCCGTCGGCGACCAGCTTCACCGGCACGCCCCAGTCCTGCTGGTGCACGTGGCAGGCCGGGAACTCGATCTCCGGATCGTCGTCGCAGGACGCGGCCATCGCCGAGACGTGCAGCACGCCCTCGGCGACCTCCTCGGAGAGGACCAGCTCGCGCGACAGGTCGCTGTCCGCGCCCGCTCCGGAGACCAGCAGCTCGGGCGGGGTCGCGCTGACCAGCAGCCGGGTGGACGGGCCGTACCGCTCGTCCAGCTTCTGGCCGCTCGGCGCTGAGAACACCACGTCCAGCCGGAGCGCGCCCGGCGCGACCTCGGTGGCCGCCCGCCGGGTGCGGTGCGCGACCGACTCGACCCGCACCGCCTCCTCCGGCAGCCGCAGCCTGGTCAGCCGGTGCCGGGCCGACTCGACGACCACGATGTCCCCGTCCACCAGGACCGCGCCGGACGGCTCGCGCAGGTCGGTGGCCAGCGTGGTGACCTCGCCGCTCGCCGGGTCGAAGCGGCGCAGCGCGTGGTTGTAGGTGTCGCTGACCGCCACCGAGCCGTCCGGCAGCACGGTGACGCCCAGCGGGTGCTGGAGCAGCGCCTGCGCGGCCGGGCCGTCCCGGTGGCCGAAGTCGAAGAGGCCGGTGCCGACGGCGGTGTGGACCGTCCCGGTTCCACGTGCCCCCTCCGATCGGCTGAGCCAACGGATCGAGGAGGTCTCCGAGTCGGCCACCCACAGCCGCTCGCCGTCCGCCGAGACCGCCAGACCGGACGGCTGGGCGAACCAGGCCTCACCGACGGGCCCGTCCACCAGGCCCTCGTTGGTGGTGCCGGCCGCGACGCCGACCGTGTCGGCGGCCGGGTCGTACGCCCACAGCTGGTGCACGCCGGCCATCGCGATCCACACCCGGCCGTCGAACCAGGCGACGTCCCAGGGCGAGGAGAGGTCCACCTCGCGGGCCGGGCCCTCGGTCGCCGAACCCTGCCACCACTGGCGGCCGGTGCCCGCCAGCGTGGTCACGGAGCCGTCCGCCAGCCGCACCCCGCGCAGCGCGTGGTTGACGGTGTCGGCCACGATCACGTCGTAGTCCGAGCCCTCCGGCAGCAGTGCCAGCCCCTGCGGCTCGCTGAACCGGGGGCTGGTGCCGTCCACCAGGCCGCGCTGCCCGTCGCCGATCCGGCGGATCACCGTCTCGCCGTCCTCGGCCAGCTCCACCAGCGAGTGGTGGCCGGAGTCGGCGACCAGGAAGTGCCCGTCGGGCAGCCGGACCGCCTTGCCCGGGAACTTGAGGTCCCCCGCAGTCGGCTCCGGCGCCACGTACGGGCCGTCGCCGCGGCGCAGCGTGCCCTTCGCCGCGTGCTCGGCCTCCAACTCCTCCACCAGCCGCGCGATCGCGTGCGCGTGGCCCTCGCCCGCGTGCTGGGCGACCACGTACCCCTCCGGGTCGATCACCACCAGCGTCGGCCAGGCCCGCACGGCGTACTGCTTCCACGTCGCCAGCGCCGGATCGTCCAGCACCGGGTGGTGCACCTCGTACCGGGCGACCGCGTCCACCACGGCCTGGTGGTCCGCCTCGTGCACGAACTTCGGCGAGTGCACCCCGACGATCACCACGGTGTCCCGGTGCTTCTCCTCCAACTCCCGCAGCTCGTCCAGGACGTGCAGACAGTTGATGCAGCAGAACGTCCAGAAGTCCAGGACGGTGATCTTGCCCCGGAAGTCGGCGAGCGTCAGCTCCTTGCCACCGGTGTTCAGCCAACCGCCTGCCCCGACCAGTTCGGGGGCGCGTACACGTGCACGAGATGCCATGCCTGTATCCAACCGCATCGTGGTCGGGCGGCATTCCGGGGCGGCGGTCGTGGTGGGGGCGCGGTTGGGGGTGGTGGGCGTGTCGGCGGGGTGGGGGCCGGGGGTCGTGCTGTCGTTGGCCGCATGATCACCTCACCCCTGCTCCGGTCGGCCCTGACGGTCGCGACCGCTGTCCTGCTCGCCACCGGTGCCGGCGCCGCCTCGGCGGCGGCGGCCGCCCGGCCCGGTCCGCGTGACGTCACCGCGGAGCAGTGCCAGGACGCCGGGGGGTGGGTGGAGGGCTCCGGGTACTGCGTGGGGGCCGAGGGCGACGACGACTGGGGGCAGCCGATCGACGGGCAGGCCATCAACCCGCATCCGGCGCCGGGCGAGGAGGACTGAGGGCGCCAGGGCCGGGTCCGGGTCAGGGCCGGGGGAGCTCCGCCTGCCAGCGGGTCTCGCCGTCCTGCTGCTCGCCGGTGGGGGTGAGGCCGAGGGCCCGGGCGACGGCGGCGGAGGCGTGGTGGTCGGGGTGGATGTGGGCGGTGACGGTGCTGACGCCGGTGGCGGCGAGGTGGGAGAGCAGGGCGCGGGCGGCCTCGGTGGCCAGGCCGCGGCCCTGCCAGGGGGTGCCGACCACCCAGGCGAGCTCGGCGGCCCCGGGGCGGACGGTGGTCTGGACGTAGCCGGTGAGGCGGCCGTCGGCGCGCAGCCGCAGCGCCCAGTTGCCCCAGGTCTCGGCGGGGTCGGGGGAGCCGGCGGCGAGCCGGGCGTAGCGGACGCGCAGGTCGTCGGCGGTGGCCGGGGAGCCGCCGGTGAAGGCGTGCAGGGCGGGGTCGGCGAGGGCGGCGGCCAGCTCCTCGGCGTGCTCGGGGCCGATCGGGAGGAGGTCGAGGCGCTCGCTGTGCAGCGGGGCGGCGGGGTGGGGACGCATGCCGCCATTGA
Organism: Kitasatospora sp. NPDC043950; assembly: GCF_056435345.1. Lineage (NCBI taxonomy): Bacteria > Bacillati > Actinomycetota > Actinomycetes > Kitasatosporales > Streptomycetaceae > Kitasatospora > Kitasatospora sp. NPDC043950. The sequence goes on along the minus strand of NZ_JBWKER010000025.1, from coordinate 6,590 downwards.
ACGCCCGTGTGTGGCGGTGCTTCCCGGCGGGTGGGGGGATCGGGTCGAATGGGGGTCACGTCGACACGGAGGAGGCCGCTGTGCGGTACCTGGTCAGGGAGAAGCTGTTCGCGGTCGGAGACGACTACTGGATCGAGGACGACCGGGGCCACAAGGCGTACCTGGTGGACGGCAAGGTGTTGCGGCTGCGGCACACCTTCGAGCTGAAGGACGCGCACGGGCGGGTGGTCGCGGTGGTGAAGGAGAAGGCGTTCACCGTCCGCGACGCGATGAAGATCGAGGACGCCGACGGCGAGGTGATCGCGACCGTCCGGGAGAAGCTGTTCACCCCGTTCCGCGACAAGTACCTGGTGGAGCTGGCGTCCGGCGGCGAGCTGAAGATCCACGGCAACCTGATCGACAAGGACTACCGGATCGAGAACCACCACGGCGACGACCTCGCCCGGATCTCCCGCAAGTGGTTCCGGATCCGGGACACCTACGGCGTGGAGATCGCCGACGGCGCCGACACCGGCCTGCTGCTCGCGATCGCCGCCTGCGTCGACCACCTGGTGCACGAGGAGCACTGATCCCCACTGACGTCAGGGGTCCTGCTTCCCCGGTCCGCCGCCCGCCCCGGTGGGGTATCTTTTGCCAACCCTTGACCAGGCCGGTCGGGGATCGGCGAGCGGACCGGGGGCTGGGACCACGATGAACGACATCCTGCACGGGCTCGGCGCGGCAGCGGCCTACGGAGCCCTCGGGGTGGTGCTGCTGCTCCTCGGCGTCGGCCTGGTGGACCTGTTGACGCCCGGCAGGCTCGGCCACCAGATCTGGGTCGAGCGCAACCGCAACGCCGCCGTGCTGCTCAGCTCCGCGCTGCTGGGCATCGGCGGCATCGTCTTCACCGCGATCATGTACACCTACGCGGACTTCGCCAAGGGCCTGGTCTCGACCGCCTGCTACGGCCTGCTCGGGCTGGTGCTGATGGCCGTCGCCTTCTGGGCGGTGGACCTGCTGACGCCCGGCAGGCTCGGCGCGATCCTGGTCGAGCCGGAGCCGCACCCGGCGGTCTGGGTCTCGGCCAGCTGCAACATCGCGGTCGCGGCGGTGGTGTCGGCCGCGATCGCCTGACGGTCCGCCCGAGCGCCTGGGCGCGCCCGGCCGCGTTCGGCTGATGGAGCGTCGGCCGACGGTCGGCGGTGGCGGTGAGGATCCGACCGGGGTCGCCGACCTGCTGCGGCGGTGGGGCCCGGCCGGTAACGTACCGGCATGGCTGACCTTGAAGAACGCGCCAACGTCGTCGCGTCCGGCTCGCGGCAGGCCGGGGCAGGGGTGTCCGTCCGACGGCGCCGCGTCACCGACCTCGCCGACTGCGTCCGGGTGCTCGGCGACGTCCACGCCACCGACGGCTACCCCGCCGACTGGCCCGACCGCCCCGTCGCCTGGCTCACCCCCGGGGGCCTGCTCGCCGCCTGGGTCGCCGAACTGGACGGCCGCCCGGCCGGCCACGTGGGCCTCTCCCGCAGTGCCCCCGGCGACGTCGCCCCCGGTCTGTGGAGCCGCCGCACCGGCGGCCGCCCGGAACTCACCGCCGTGATCGGCCGGCTCTACGTCGCCCCCACGGCGCGCGGCCACCGGATCGGCGCACAGCTGGTGGCGTCCGCCGTGGCGCACGCGCGGGCGCTCGGCCTCCACCCCGTCCTCGACGTCCTCGCCACCGCGGCCCCGGCGAACGCCTGCTACCGCCGCCTCGGCTGGACCTGGCTCGGCAGTGGCGAACAGCAGTGGGCCGCCGACCGCACGGTCGTGGTCCACTGCTTCGCCGCCCCGAGGGAGTAGCCGGCTCCCCGCGGGCGGCTGGTGGCGGCGACCCGTCCGGAAGTGGCGGCGGCACCACTGGAGCGGGGCCGTTCGTCACACGGGGATGACGTCGACGCCCTGCTCCAGGCCGACGAAGTCGCCCGCGTTCCGCGTGTAGAGCGGCAGGCCGTGGGCGGCCGCGGTCGCCGCGATCATCAGGTCCATGCGGCGGGGGCGGGGGTCCCGCCTGGCCTGGATCGTGAGGGCGACCAGGGTGCCGAACCGCCGAGCTGCCTCGCGGTCGAAGGGGAGGGCGGCGAACTCCGCCTCCACGTCCGCGAGTCGCTGGGCCCTGGCCATCATCTGCACCGGGTCCTTGGCCATGGCGACGCCCTGGGCGAGTTCGGCCAGCACGATGGACGACAGCGCGGCATCGGCCGGCAGGAGCTGTGGATCGATCTGCGGCAGATCGATCACGACGCAGGTGTCGAGCAGTCCGCGTCGGCGTCGCTCGGTCACTTCCGCTCCCACGGGTCGTCGCCGCCGATCCGGTCCTCATCGCCGTAGAAGGCGTCGGCTTCCGCGCGCATCTGCGTCGCGTCGACCGCCGGCGCGTTCCGCCACTTTCGCTGGAGTTCCTCGACGGGGACGAATCGGCGGCGACTGCTGATCGGCCGGACTTCGGCGATCTCGGTGCCGTTGCGAGTGATGTGGTAGATCTCGCCGGCTTCGACATCGTCGAGCACGGCCTTGGACCGCGCTGCGAGTTCGCGCTGCGTGATGGTCTTCATGGGGCAAGTGTATCGCGCCGTAATGCACCGTGTCGCACTGGCGGGGGAGACCGGTTCGGCTATCCGGCCGGTCGGTCCGTGGTGGGGCGGCGGCGGAGGGCGGGGGTGGTGACGGACGGGGGCTGCCAGACGCCGTCGGGGTGGTAGACGTCGGTGCCGGGCGGGACGATGGCGTCGATGCGGTCCAGGGTGGCGTCGTCGAGGACCAGGTCGGCGCCCTTGAGGGCAGCCTCCAGCTGGTCGTGGGTGCGCGGGCCGAGGATCACCGAGGTGACAGCGGGGTGCGCCAGCGGGAAGGCCACGGCCAGTTCGGGGAGGGTGCGGCCGAGATCCCCGGCGAGGGCGGTGAAGGCCTCGACGGCCTCCAGCTTGGCCGCGGTGGTGGGCAGCGTCGGGTCGAAGCGGCCCGGGTTGATGGTCGGGCGGCCGGTGGTCAGGTCGGCCGGGCGGTCCTTGCGGTAGCGGCCGGTGAGGAAGCCGGAGGCGAGCGGGCCCCAGGTCAGTGCGCCCATGCCGAGCCGCTGGACGACGGGCAGCACGTCGCGCTCCACGCCGCGGGCGAGCAGCGAGTACGGCGGCTGCTCGGTGCGGAAGCGCGGCAGGGCGCGGCGCTCGGCGACGTGGTGCGCGTCGACGATCTGTTCGGCGGGGAAGGTGGAGCAGCCGAAGGCGCGGATCTTGCCGGAGCGGACGAGGTCGCCGAGGACGGACAGGGTCTCCTCGACGTCGGTGGTGTGGTCCGGCCGGTGGATCTGGTAGAGGTCGATCCGGTCGGTGCGCAGCCGGCGCAGGCTGTCCTCGACCGCCCGGAGGATCCAGCGCCGGGAGTTGCCGCCGCGGCCGCGGCCCTCGCCCATCGGGAAGTGCCCCTTGGTGGCGAGCACGATCTCGTCGCGGTCGCCGCGGGCGGCCAGCGTCCTGCCGACGATCTCCTCGGACTCGCCGGCCGAGTACATGTCGGCGGTGTCCACGAAGTTGATGCCCCGGTCGAGCGCGGTGTTGATGATCCGGGCGCAGTCGTCGTGGTCGGGGTTGCCGACGGAGCCGAGCATCATCGTGCCGAGGCAGTAGGTGCTCACTTCGATGCCGGTGCCGCCGAGGACGCGGTATCGCATGGTGCTGCTCCCCCTGGTGGTGGGTCGGTGGTGCGTCAGAGGCTAGGAGTTGGAGTGCACTCCATGGCAAGGGTCGGTCCGGATCCCCGTCCACCGGGGGGAGTCCGGGCCCGTGGCGCGGAGCGGGCGGGCGGTGGCCGGTCGGGGTGCATCGTTTGCGGAAACGGCAACAAAGCTTGCCGATACGGCCGGTCCGGTCGCAGCCTGGCGGTGGAGGTGAGCGCCATGGGCGACACGATGAGGACGGCAGGGCCGACGGCCCCCCGGGACGACTACGACGCGGTGGTGGTCGGCGCGGGTGCGGCCGGGCTGAGCGCCGCGCTGGTGCTGGGCCGGGCCCGGCGCCGGGTGGCGGTGGTGGACGCGGGCCAGCCGCGCAACGCCCCCGCCGCCCACATGCACGGGTACCTGAGCCGGGACGGCATGCCCCCGGCGGCGCTGCTGGAGGTCGGCCGGGCGGAGGTCGCCGGCTACGGGGTCGACCTGATCGACGCCCGGGCCGACCACGTCGAGGTCGTCGCGGACGCCGAAGGCGCGGGGACGGGCTTCGCCGTCCACCTGGCGGGCGGCCCCGTGCTGCACGCACGCCGGGTGGTCGTCGCCACGGGTCTGCGCGACGGGCTCCCGGAACTCCCGGGCCTGCTCGAACGCTGGGGCCGCGACGTGCTGCACTGCCCGTACTGCCACGGCTACGAGGTCCGCGACCGCCCGCTCGGCGTGCTCGGTACCGGCCCGGGCGCGGTCGACCAGGCGCTGCTGCTCCGGCAGTGGTCCGCGGACGTCGTCCTGATCACGCACACCCTCACGCCGACCGGGGCCGAGCGGGAGCGGCTCGCCGCCCGCGGCGTCCGGGTCGTCGAAGGCCGGATCACCCAGCTGGTGACGGACGCCGACCGGCTGCGCGGCGTGGAACTCGCCGACGGCCGGGTGGTGCCGCGCGAGGCCGTGTTCGTCTTCCCGCAGCCGGTGCCCCGGGACGCGCTGCTGTTCGGCCTGGAATGCGCCCGGGACGAGAACGGCTGGGTCACCACCGACCGGGCCGGCCGCACCAGCGTCCCCGGCGTCTGGGCGGTCGGCAACGTCGCCGACCCGCGGGCGCAGGCCGTCGTCGCCGCCGGGATGGGCGCTGCGGCGGCGTTCGACCTCGACCACGACCTCGTCGCGGAGGAGATCGGACAGGCGGTCGCCGAACACCGCGCGTCCGGCGCCGCCGTTCCCGCCTGAACGGGGGAAGCTCCCCCGGCACCTTCGTCCGGCGTCACCCATCCGCCCGCGTCACCCGTTCGACCGGCGTCACCCGTCCGACCTTCCGTCATCCGCGATCGGAGAACCCACGATGTCCGAACACCAGCACCAGCACCAGCACGGCCAGGGCCACCAGCACGGGCACCACCACGGCGACGTCCCCGCCGCCGACTTCGACTGGGACGCCCTCGCCGCCCACCTGGAGCGGGAGGCCGAACTGCGCGCCCCCGCCATCACCGGGGCCGCGCAGTGGCTGCGGTCCCTGCACGCCGAGCCCGGCGGGGTGCGGCGGGTCCTCGACGTCGGCAGCGGGCCCGGGGTGATCGCCGGACTGCTCGCGGACGCCTTCCCCGAGGCCGAGACGGTCGCCGTCGATCAGTCGGCCGCCCTGCTGGAGCGCGCCCGAGCCCGCTCCGGCGGCCGTCTGAGCACCCAGCAGGCCGACCTGCCCGCCGAGTTCGGCAAGCTCGGCGAGGCCGACCTGATCTGGTCCGGCAACGCGATCCACCACCTCGGCGACCAGCAGGCCGCCCTGACCTCCCTCGCCGCGACGCTCCGGCCCGGCGGCCTGCTGGCCGTCGCCGAACGCGGCCTGCCGCTGCGCTACCTGCCGCGCGACTTCGGCCTCGGCCGGCCCGGCTTCCAGGCCCGGCTCGACGCCGTGCACGAGGACGGCTTCAGCACCATGCGCGCCGAACTGCCCGGCGCCATCGAAGAGGTGGAGGACTGGCCGGCCATGCTCACCCGCTCCGGCCTGACCCCCAGCGGCACCCGCACCTTCCTGATCGACCACCCGGCCCCGCTCGCCCGCCCCGCCCGCGAGCACCTCCACACCCAACTCGCCCGTCTGCGCGACCAGCTCGCCGACAACCTCGCCCCGGAGGACCGCACCACCCTCGACGCCCTCCTCGCCGAGGACACCCCCACCGGCATCCTGAACCGCCCGGACGCCTTCTTCCTCTCGGCCATGACCGTCCACACCGCCCGCAAGGCCGGCTGACGGCCGCAACCGCCCCGGCCGCAGCAGAGGCCTACAGGCAGGGGCCTGCAGGCAGGGGCCTACAGGGTGTGGCCGAGAGCGGTGATGAGGGCGGCGATGCGGGCCTCGTCGCGGCGGTAGTGGGTCCACTTGCCGATGCGGGTGGCGCGGACGAGGCCGGCGCGCTGGAGTTCGGCGAGGTAGGCGGAGACGGTGGACTGGGCGAGGCCGGCCTTGGCCTGGATGTGGCTGACGCAGACGCCGACCTCGCGCGGGTCGGCGACCGCTTCCTCCAGGGGGAAGTGGCGTTCGGGTTCGCGCAACCATGCCAGCAGTTGCAGGCGCGTCGGGTTGGCGATCGCCCGCAGGGCGGTGACCAGGTCAACATCCATGGCTGGAAGCGTACCGGCGTGTGACAGCAGGGCCTCGGCGAGCCGACGCCGGTCAGTGGGGCAGTGCGGTGCCGCCCGGTGGGGTGCCGATGACCTGGACGAACCATCGGTGATGGCGCGTCAGATTTCCCTCGGTGTAAGCCGGGTGGCGGGGGGGGGGGGGGGAGAGGGGGGAGGGGGGGGGGGGGGGGGGGGGGTCGGGCGGGGGGAGGGGGGGGGGGGGGGGGGGGGGTGGGGGGGGGTGGGTGGGGGGAGGGGGGGGGGGGGGGGGGGGGGGGGGGGGTGG
>NZ_JBWKER010000024.1:99646-118891 GCF_056435345.1 Kitasatospora sp. NPDC043950 | reverse complement strand
CACGGGGTTGGTGCGGTTGACAGTTTCATAGTGTTTCGGTGGTCATAGCGTGAGGGAAACGCCCGGTTACATTCCGAACCCGGAAGCTAAGCCTTTCAGCGCCGATGGTACTGCAGGGGGGACCCTGTGGGAGAGTAGGACGCCGCCGAACAATCATTCGAGAGAAGCCCCCGCCGGGTGAACCTGGCGGGGGCTTTTCTGTTGTAGGGTCAACGTGCATTGTCGTCACACGGGACAGGAGGCCCCCGGGTGGAGGTCCAGGAGACGCGGGTCCAGACCGATCGCGTCCTCACCATCCCCAACCTGCTCAGCATGGGCCGGCTGGTCGGTGTTCCGCTTTTTCTCTGGCTGATTCTCTGGCCGGTTTTCGACGGCCCCAACAACGATGGTTGGGCGCTGCTGATCCTGATGCTGAGCGGTGTCAGCGACTACCTCGACGGGAAACTCGCGCGGCGATGGGGGCAGGTCAGCCGGGTGGGGCAGCTGCTCGATCCGCTGGCCGACCGGCTCTACGTGCTGTCCACGTTGGTCGGTTTGACCTGGCGTGAGATTCTTCCGTGGTGGGTGACGGCGATTCTGCTGGCCCGGGAAGTGTTTATCGGCGCGCTGCTGCCCATTTTGAACCGGCACGGTTACGGGCCGCTTCAGGTGAGTTTTCTGGGGAAGGCCGCGACCTTCAATCTGATGTACGCGTTTCCGCTCCTCCTGCTCGGCAGCGTGGACAGCTGGATCGCGCGGCCGGCCGAGGTGGTGAGCTGGGCCTTCATCTGGTGGGGGACCACATTGTACTGGTGGGCCGGTATTCTTTACGCGGTTCAGGCCCGGCGGATCACCCGTGCGGGCTCGACGGGCTCCGCGTCCGCAGTCTGAGACGTGATCTGAGAGAAGTCCCACGCCGTATCGGTGCGTCGGACGATACCTTCCGGGTAGGGATCCCTCTGGAACGGTTTGATGGACCTCTGTAGGTCCACCACCGCAAAGGAGGACGCACCCGTAATGAAAGCCGTTGTCATGGCAGGGGGCGAAGGAACCCGACTCCGCCCGATGACCTCCAGCATGCCGAAGCCGCTGCTTCCGGTCGCCAACAGGCCGATCATGGAGCACGTGCTTCGGCTGCTGAAGCGGCACGGCCTCTCCGACACCGTCGTCACCGTCCAGTTCCTGGCCTCACTGGTCAAGAACTACTTCGGTGACGGCGAGGACCTGGGCATGCATCTGACCTATGCCCACGAGGAGACGCCGCTAGGTACCGCGGGGAGTGTCAAGAACGCCGAGGACGCGTTGAAGGACGACTCCTTTCTGGTGATCTCCGGTGACGCACTGACCGACTTCGACCTCTCGGAATTGATCGACTTTCACCGCAGCAAGAACGCGCTGGTCACCGTCTGTCTCACCAGGGTGCCGAATCCCCTCGAGTTCGGTATCACGATCACGGACGACGACGGACGGGTCGAGCGCTTCCTGGAGAAGCCGACCTGGGGGCAGGTCTTCTCGGACACTGTGAACACCGGTATCTACGTGATGGAACCAGAGGTCTTCGACTACGTCGCGGCAGGTGAGTCCGTCGACTGGTCGAGTGACGTCTTCCCGCAATTGTTGAAGGAGGGCAAGCGGGTCTACGGCTACGTCGCCGAGGGCTACTGGGAGGACGTGGGCACCCACGAGAGCTACGGCAAGGCCCAGGCGGACGTCCTGGAGGGCAAGGTCGACGTCGAGCTCGACGGGTTCGAGATCTCGCCGGGCGTCTGGGTGGCCGAGGGCGCGGAGGTGGACCCGGAGGCCGTGCTGCGTGGGCCGCTGTACATCGGGGACTACGCCAAGGTCGAGGCCGGCGTCGAGATCCGCGAGCACACCGTGCTCGGCAGCAACGTGGTGGTCAAGCGCGGGGCCTTCCTCCACAAGGCGGTCGTGCACGACAACGTCTACATCGGGCCGCAGAGCAATCTGCGCGGCTGCGTGGTCGGAAAGAACACCGACGTGATGCGGGCCGCCCGGATCGAGGACGGCGCGGTGATCGGGGACGAGTGCCTGATCGGCGAGGAGTCGATCATCGGTGCGAACGTCCGGGTCTATCCGTTCAAGACCATCGAGGCCGGCGCCGTTGTCAACACGTCGGTGATCTGGGAGTCCCGCGGCCAGGAGCACCTGTTCGGCGTGCGTGGCGTGTCGGGGATTCTGAACGTCGAGATCACCCCGGAACTGGCCGTGCGGTTGGCCGGCGCGTACGCCACGACCCTGAAGAAGGGGGCGACCGTCACCATTGCGCGTGACCACTCGCGTGGTGCGCGTGCGCTCAAACGGGCGATGATTTCGGCGCTCCAGACGTCGGCCATAGACGTCCGCGACCTGGAGAACGTGCCGATGCCGGTGGCCCGGCAGCACACCGCCCGAGGGAGTGCGGGCGGGATCTTCCTGCGGACCACGCCGGGGGTGCCCGACTCTCTGGACATCCTCTTCTTCGACGAGCGCGGGGCCGATCTCTCGCAGGCCGGCCAGCGCAAGCTGGACCGCGTGTACGCGCGCCAGGAGTACCGGCGGGCCTTCCCCGGTGAGATCGGGGACCTGACCTTCCCGTCCAGCGTCTTCGACTCCTACGCGGGCAACCTGCTGCGGGCCGTCGACACCACCGGGGTCCGGGAGGCCGGACTGAAGGTGGTCGTGGACACCGCGCACGGCAGCGCCGGCCTGGTTCTGCCGAGCATCCTCGGACGGCTCGGAGTGGAGGCGCTCACCGTCTCCAGCGGGCTGGACGAGGCGCGGCCGACGGAGGACGCGGAGGAGCGGCGGGCCGGGCTGGCCAGGCTCGGTGAGCTGGTGGCCTCCTCCCGGGCGGCCTTCGGCGTCCGCTTCGACCCGGTCGGCGAGCGGGTCGCGTTCGTCGACGAACTGGGCCGGGTGATCGACGACGACCGGGCGTTGCTGGTGCTGCTGGACCTGGTCGCGGCAGAACGGCGCAGCGGGCAGGTGGCGCTGCCGGTGACCACGACCCGGATCGCCGAGCAGGTCGCCGCGTACCACGGCACCCAGGTCATCTGGACCACGACGACGCCGGACGACCTGGCGAAGGCGGCCGCCACCGAGGGCACGGTGTTCGGTGGGGACGGGCGCGGCGGGTTCGTGGTGCCGGAGTTCAGCGGAGTGCTGGACGGGGCCGCGGCCTTCGTGCGGTTGGTCGGCCTGGTGGCGCGGACCCAGCTCACGCTGAGCCAGATCGACGCGCGCATCCCGCAGGCGCACATCCGTCGTCGGGACCTGGCGACGCCGTGGGCGGCCAAGGGGATGGTGATGCGCTCGGTGGTCGAGGCGGCCGGCAGTCGGCGGCTGGACACCACCGACGGCGTCCGGGTCGTCGAGGCGGACGGGCGCTGGACGCTGGTGCTGCCGGACCCGGCCGAGGCGACCACCCACCTGTGGGCAGAGGGTCCGGACGACGAGGCCACGGAGGCGCTGCTGGACGAGTGGGCGGCGGTGGTCGACGGGGCCGGGAGGTGACGACACCGGCCTGATCGTCCGACGGTCCTGACGGTCGGGGGGGGGGGGGGGGGGGGGGGGGGGGGGGGGGGGGGGGGGTGAGGGTTGGGCGGGGGGAGGGGGGGGGGGGGTGGGGGGGGGGGGCGCCCCCCACCCCCCCCCCCCTCCCCTCCCCCCCCCCCCCCGCCCCTTCCCCCCCCCCCCCCCCCCCCCCCCCCCGCTGTCCGTTTTCACACTGTTCGCAATGATCCGTCACTTTGTGTCGTGTGTGCAGCTCAAGGGGTGTGCGCGGGCCCCTTCGCCGACGTGGGACGATGGTCCGCATGCCAGCGACGCCGACGCCGAGTGCCCCGAACGGACGGTACAACCGCCCGGACGCCTCGATGTCCCTGCTGACCAACGTCATGGACCACAGCCTCGACGAGGGCTACGCCGAGGCGGCCGCAGCGCGGGGCGGAGACCACGACAGCCGGATACCCAGGACGGCCCGAGGCCTGCTCACGCTGGCCGCCGGGCTGGCGTTGGTCGGGGTCGTGGTGACGGTCGGCGCGGTGAACGCGCACAAGGCGGAGCCGACGCTGGCCAAGGAACGGGACGCGCTGATCCACCGGATCAACGACACCAACGGCTCGGCCGACCACCTCCAGCAGCAGGTCCAGGACCTGCGGCGCAAGGTCGAGAGCACGCAGCAGCAGGCGCTCGCCACGGGCGACGGCGACCAGGGAGGTCTGACCGGCGCGGTGGGCCTGGGCGAGGTCGCGGGGCCGGGCGTCAAGCTGGTCCTGGAGGACGCGGCGGGGACCGGCGGCGGGGGAAACGTCGACCCGCGGGCCGGGCAGGGCTTCTCCAACAGCGGCCGGCTGCGGGACCGCGACCTCCAGCTGGTGGTGAACGGCCTGTGGGGATCCGGTGCGGAAGCCGTGGCGATCAACGGTCAGCGGCTCACCGCGCTCTCGGCGATCCGGGCTGCGGGAGAGGCGGTGCTGGTGGACAACCGACCGCTCGTCCCGCCGTACAACATCCAGGCGATCGGAGATGGGCCGAAGCTGCTCACCGCCTTCGAGAACGACATGGCCGGGCAGTACCTGCGGCTGCTCCAGGAGAAGTACGGCATCAAGTCGACCATGTCCGCGCAGAAGAGCCTGACGCTGCCGGCCGCGGTGGGCGTGACGCTGCGGACCGCCCAGCCGGTCACGCCCGAGCCCTCGCCCCCGGCGTCCCCGTCGGCGGCTTCGGTCACCCCGACGCCGTCACCCACCGACGGAACCTCCGGGAGCCCGAGCGCGTCCGTTTCACCGTCTGCGGGCAGCACCGGTCGGCGTACGCCGAGCGGGTCCGCGAAGACCACGACAGCCCACTCGTCCACGACGGCCCCGACCGGGTCGTCGTCCGCAGGGACAGGAGCAGCTAGACCGTGATTGCCGTACTGGGTCTCGTGATCGGGGTGGTCGTCGGACTCTTCGTCCAGCCCGAGGTGCCGGACGCCGTCGTGCCGTACCTGCCGATCGCGGTGGTGGCGGCGCTGGATGCCGTGTTCGGCGGCGTCCGGGCGATGCTGGACGGGATCTTCAACGACAAGGTGTTCATCGTCTCGTTCCTGTCGAACGTGGTGGTCGCGGCACTGATCGTCTTCCTCGGTGACCAGCTGGGCGTCGGCTCGCAGCTGTCCACGGGTGTGGTCGTCGTCCTCGGCATCCGCATCTTCTCCAACGCGGCCGCGATTCGGCGCCATGTCTTCCGCGCCTGAGCCGGGCCGCGGGGCGGCGGAGGAGCACGCGGACGGCGGCGGGAAGGCGTCGGAGCGGGCTGCCGAGGCGCCGGGGCCGGAGTCGGCGGCCGAGGCGGGCCCGGTCGAGCCGGTGGACGGGGCCGGGGAGGTCCAGCGCGCCGAACCGGCCGAGGAGCCGGGGAGGGCCGAGGGGCCCGTAGCGGCGGTGGGGGAGCCCGAGGAACAGGCTGCGGCGAAGTCTGACGCTAAGCCTGAGCTTGATGCGGAGGCGGCGCCCACGCCCGCGGTGCGGCTCGCGAAGGCCGCAGCGCCTGCGCCCGAGCCTGCGTCTGAGCCCGAGCCTGAGCCCGTGGTGGAGCCGGCCGCCCTGGACCGCGGTGCGGGACGGCGGCGCCTCAAGGCAGCCCTGTGGCCGCCGCGGATGTCGCGCGGGCAGCTGGTGGTGGCGCTGCTGCTGTTCTCGCTCGGTCTGGGGCTGGCGATCCAGGTGCGGTCGACCAACGACCACCACAGCCAGCTCCGCGGGGCCCGCCAGGAGGACCTGGTGCGCATCCTCGACGAACTGGACAGCCGTCAGCAGCGTCTTCAGCAGGAGAAGGCGGAGTTGGAGCAGTCCCTGGCCAAGTTGGAGAACAGTTCCAACCAGGCCAAGGAGGCCCAGGAGCAGACCAGGAAGAAGGCGACGGAGCTCGGCGTGCTCGCCGGTACCGTCAAAGCCACTGGTCCGGGCATCGTACTCACGGTCGATGATCCCCAAGGGCAGGTGAAGGCAGATATGCTGCTGGACACCCTGCAAGAACTTCGAGCGGCAGGGGCGGAGGCGATTCAGATCAACGATGTGCGCGTGGTGGTCAACACCTACTTCACCGACGTGTCGGGCGGCGGGGTGCAGATCGACGGGAAGAAGGTCTCGCAGCCCTATCGGTTCACCGTCGTGGGGAACCCGCAGGATCTGACACCCGCGCTGAACATCCCGGGGGGTGTCGTCCGTACTCTGGAGAGTCACCAGGCGCGGGCGACGATCACCCAGCAGCAGAAGGTGGTCGTGGACGCCCTCGTGGATCTGAAGACGCCGCAGTACGCCAAGCCGGCTTCGAAGTGACGGGGCGCCCGACGAACGGCCCGTCACCTGCGGGCGGCACCCGGTGCGGGGCGCCGCCGTCGCGTGGGCGAGACTGGGTCGTACCAGCACGCACCGGAGCACCAACAGCAGTACCAACCGTCGGAGTACCACTCCAGCAGGCCCGATCCGCAACCGGGCCCGCAGTCTGTCCGAGGTTCTCACCCTGCCCCGCGGGCGGGTCTGTCACACGCAAGGGGATTCGCCCGTGAGTTTCTTCTCGAAGTTGTTCGGTCGTAACAAGGGCCGTGGCGCGGCCTCCGTCGAGGCGCCGACCGCGCGGCACCGCCGGCCCGAGGACGAGGCCGCCGTGCCGGGCATGCGCCCCGCTCCAGAGGGGGCGCCGTACGCCGAGCAGCAGCTGTTCCGGGACGGCGCCGCCGCCCAGTACGCAGGGAATCCGGTGGGCTACGGCGCGTCGGTTGACCCTTCCGGCGACCCGCGCATAGGTTTCCAGTCAGGACCCTCAACCTCTGGTGGAGGGTTTGCCCCCGATCCGTACGCCGGGCACAACCCGTCGGGTGTGCCGCGCCAGGAGGCTGTGAACATGGCTGGCCCCACTCCGTGCCCCAGGTGCGGCAACCAGAACCCGTCATCGGCCCGGTTCTGCTCCAACTGCGGTACGGCCCTGCGCGGTGGCCTGCTTCCGGAGGGGGCGGCGGAGACCACGTCGACCATCTCCATCTCCGGCCTGGAGTCGTACGACCCCAACACCACGACCGGCACCGGCGCGACGCCGGCCCTGTCGGCCGAGGTGCTGTCGGCGATCGACGCGCTGCCGCCGGGCTCGGCCCTGCTGATCGTCCAGCGCGGTCCGAACTCGGGCAGCCGCTTCCTGCTGGACTCGGACGTCACCACGGCCGGCCGTCACCCGCAGGGCGACATCTTCCTGGACGACGTCACGGTCTCGCGGCGCCACGTGGAGTTCCGTCGGACGCAGGCCGGGTTCAGCGTCGCGGACGTCGGCAGCCTCAACGGCACCTACGTCAACCGGGAGCGGATCGACGAGGTGTCGCTGAACAACGGTGACGAGGTGCAGATCGGGAAGTACCGGCTGGTGTTCTTCGCCGGCCACAACCGGGGGTACTGAACCCAACGTCGGTAGGAGCCCGAGTGAGTACGAATACCCCTTCATCTTCTCTCGGGGCGGCCACCCCCGCATCGTCCGGTCCGCACGCGGACCGCGGCGCGCGCGGGGTGGTCGCGGGCCCCAGGCAGCCGGTCCGCCCGGACCGGCCGGGTGGGCGGCGGCGCGGCGGTGACGAGCTGCTGAGCATCGGCGCGGTGTTGACCTTCCTGCGCGACGACTTCCCCGAGGTCACCATCTCCAAGATCAGGTTCCTGGAGGCGGAGGGGCTGGTCGAGCCGCAGCGCACGCCCTCGGGGTACCGCAAGTTCAGCCCGGCCGACGTCGAGCGGCTGGCCTACGTCCTGCGGATGCAGCGTGACCACTACCTGCCGCTGCGGGTGATCCGCGAGCACCTGGACGCCATCGAGCGCGGTGAGGCACCGCCCGCGCTGCCGCCCTCCGCCGACACCCGACCCGGGCCGGTGGAGGAAGCGGACCGGGAGCTGGGGGCCTCGGCCGACGTCCCGTCCGGAGTCCGGCTGGGGCGTGCCGAACTGCTGGCGGCCGCCGAGTCCGGTGAGCGCGAGCTGTCCGAATGGGAGTCCTACGGTCTGGTCGCGCCCGGTCCGGACGGCGGGTACGACGGCGAGGCGCTGCAGGTGGCCCGGCTGGTCGCGGAACTCGGCCGGTACGGGCTGGAACCGCGGCACCTGCGGGCCATGAAGGCCGCGGCGGATCGGGAGATCGCGCTGGTGGAACAGGTGGTGGCGCCACTGCGCCGGCACCGGAACCCGCAGACCAGGGCCCATGCCGAGGCCACCGCGCGGGAGCTGGCGACACTGTCCGTGCGGCTGCACGCGGCGATGGTCCAGGCCGGTCTGCGCAGCCGCGGATAGCGTCCCCGTGGGATTCCCGCGGGGCTCCTGCGGGGTGGCTGTCCAGACCCCGGGCGGTCGGCGTGCACCGCGCTGACCAGCGGCGTCGGCCCTGCGCTTTCATATCCGGGGCCTGAGCCATAGGGTTGCCTGTGTGAATGAGCTCGACGTCGTGGGTGTCCGAGTGGAGATGCCTTCCAACCAGCCGATCGTGCTGCTGCGGGAGGTCGGGGGCGATCGGTACCTGCCGATCTGGATCGGTCCCGGCGAGGCGACCGCGATCGCCTTCGCCCAGCAGGGCATGACGCCGGTCCGCCCGCTGACGCACGACCTGTTCAAGGACGTCCTGGAGGCGCTCGGGCAGCAGCTCACCGAGGTCCGGATCACCGACCTGCGGGAGGGCGTCTTCTACGCCGAGCTGGTCTTCACCGGCGGGGTCGAGGTGAGCGCCCGGCCGTCCGACGCGATAGCGCTGGCCCTGCGCACCGGCACGCCGATCTACGGGAGCGAGGAGGTGCTCGCCGAGGCGGGCATCGCGATCCCGGACGAGCAGGAGGACGAGGTCGAGAAGTTCCGCGAGTTCCTCGACCAGGTGTCGCCCGAGGACTTCGGGGGCAGCGGTCCGCAGTAGTGCGAACCGGATTTCCCTACAGGTCAGGCCGTTGTTTGGCTTGCCGTTTTGCCAAAAACCGTCGACCTACCCACACTAGGGGCACGAAAAACCACTCTCCTGAGTGATGTGGTTTGGCTGGCCCGGCGTGGCGATCGTTGACGGGTCATAGGGGACTGCCTACCGTCAGGAGTGGCTGTCCGGGTGACCGATGCCCGCAGTTCGGGTTGCCCGCAGCACCAGTGGACGGAGGCAGGCATGAGCAGCACCGGCGATGACACGGCCGTGGGAGGCCTGTGTGCCGTGCACCTGCCGCGCACCGCTCGCACCGTGACGGACCTGCCCCGGGTGGGCAGGTTCCCGGCCGTGCAGCCCGGTCAGCCCGCCATCGAGCGGCTGGCCCCGACGTCCGAACTGATCGGCTACCGCGGTCCGACGGCCTGCGCGGCGGCCGGCATCACGTACCGCCAGCTGGACTACTGGGCCCGGACCGGACTGCTGGAGCCCAGCGTCCGTTCGGCGTACCCGGCCACCAGCCAGCGGCTCTACAGCTTCCGCGACATCCTGCTGCTGAAGATCGTGAAGCGGCTGCTCGACGCGGGCGTCTCGCTGCAGAACATCCGGGTGGCGGTCGCCCATCTGCAGGCGGCCGAGCAGGGCGACCTGGCCGGGATGACGCTGATGTGCGACGGCGCGACGGTGTACGAGTGCACCACGCCGCAGCAGGTGGTGGACCTGCTGAAGGGCGGTCAGGGCGTGTTCGGCATCGCGGTCGGAGCGGTCTGGCGGGAGCTGGAGCTGACGCTCGGGCGGCTGCACGCGGAGCGCACCGACACCGGCGAGACGCTGGTCGGCCACGACCCGTCCGACGAGCTGGCCCAGCGGCGCAACCGGGCGGTCTGAACGCAGAACTGACGAGGCCGCGGGCCCGGACGGGGAACCGTCCGGGCCCGCGGCCTCGTCGTTGCGCCTGGTGAGGCGATCGAGGGAGGACACGTGGGGTTCGGCACCGGGATAGCGGGTCTGCTGCGGCGTCGGGGCGGGCTGCTGAAGGTCCGGTTTCGGCGGCGGTCCGTGCAGCGCAGGGCCTTCCAGACGGCGACGGTGCTCTGCTCGCTGGCGCTGGCGCCGAGCGCGTGGCTGTGGTGCTCGGCCGGGGACCGGGTCGGCACGGTGGCCGGCGTGCCGTCCGCGCCGGTCGCGGTGGTCTTCGGCGCCGGGCTGGACCAGGGCAAGCCATCGCCGTACCTGGAGCACCGGCTGAGCGCGGCGCTGGACCTGTACCGGGCGGGGAAGGTGCAGGCGATCCTGGTGACCGGCGACAACGGCCGGGACAGCTACGACGAGCCGGACGCGATGCGGACGTACCTGATCGAGCACGGGGTGCCGGCGGTCCGGGTGGTGGGCGACTACGCGGGCTTCGACACCTGGAACTCCTGCACCCGGGCCCGGCGGGTCTTCGGGGTGGAGCGGGCGGTGCTGGTCAGCCAGGACTTCCACGTCCGCCGGGCGCTGGCCCTGTGCGAGGCGGCGGGCATCGACGCGTACGCGGTCGGGGTGCCGGAACCGCACGACGGCACCTGGCTGTACGGCGGGCTGCGGGAGATCCCCGGGGCAGGCAAGGCGGCGGTCAACGCCTGGCTGCGGCCGGACCCGCTGTTCCTCGGCCCCCGGGAGGACGGCATCCCGAAGGCGCTGGCGGACGCCGCGCAGCGCTAGGGCCTGCCCGGGTTCGTACGCATTGTCGGACCCCTGCGGGATGATCGGCGGGTGCGATCACTGCCGAGCATCATCCACCTCGACATGGACGCCTTCTTCGCGGCGGTGGAGCAGGCGGCCAAGCCGAGCCTGCGCGGCAAACCGGTGGTCGTCGGCGGGCTCGGCGGGCGCGGGGTGGTCTCCACCGCCTCGTACGAGGCGCGGAGGTTCGGGGTGCACTCGGCGATGCCGATGGCGCAGGCGCGCCGGCTCTGCCCCAACGCGGCCTTTCTGAGCGGCCGGTTCGAGGCCTACAGGCAGGTCAGCGAGCTCGTGATGGGTCTGCTGCGCGAGCTGTCGCCGCTGGTGCAGCCGCTCAGCCTGGACGAGGCCTTCGTCGACCTGGAGGCCGGCCGCTACGGTCCGGTGCTGGCGGAGTCCGACCACGAGACCGGGGAGCGGCTGGTGCTCGCCCTGGCGGAGGACCTGCGGGCGGACATCCAGCGGCGCACCGGGCTGACCGGGTCGGTCGGGGCGGCCGGATCCAAGCTGATGGCGAAGATCGCCTCCGAGCAGGCCAAACCGGACGGGCTGGTGCTGATCGAACCCGGGCAGGAACGGGCCGTGCTCGGCCCGATGCCGGTCCGGGCGCTGCCCGGGATCGGGCCGGCCACCGAACAGGTGCTGCGGCGGGCCGGACTGAACACCGTGGCGGACCTCGCCGAGGCGGGGGAGGGCGAACTGGTGCAGCTGCTCGGGCGGGCGCACGGCGCGGGTGTGCACCAGATGTCGATAGGGCTGGACGACCGGCCGGTGGTGGCCGACCAGGACGCCAAGTCGGTCTCGGTGGAGGACACCTTCGAGGTGGACCTCGCCGACCGGGAGCGGGTGCTGCGCGAGGTGGAGGTGCTGGCCGCCCGGTGCGTGCGGCGGCTGCGCGCGGCCGGGCGCTCGGGGCGGACGGTGGTGCTCAAGGTCCGGCGGTTCGACTTCTCGACGCTGACCCGTTCGGAGACGCTGCGCGGGCCCACCGACGACGAGGCGGTGGTCATCGAGACGGCGCGTCGGCTGGCCTCCCAGGTGGACATCACCGGCGGGGTGCGGCTGCTCGGGGTGGGGGTCGCCCAGCTGGCCGACTACACCCAGGAGGACTTGTTCGCGCAGGCCCTGCGGGAGGAGGCGGCCGAGCACGCGGAGGCGGAGGTCGAGACGGCCGAGGAGGAACCGGAGGCGGTCGCGCCGCGCCGCTGGATGCCCGGGCAGGACGTCCGCCATACCGAGCTGGGGCCCGGGTGGGTGCAGGGCAGCGGTGTCGGGCGGGTCACCGTGCGGTTCGAGACGCCGTGGAGCGGGCCGGGGCGCATCCGGACCTTCGCGGTGGACGATCCGGCGCTGGAACCGGCCCGTCCGCTGCCGCTGTGGGGGGCCGAGGGGCCGGAGGAGACGGGGGCGCCCGGGGAGAGGGAGGCGCCGGAGGAGACGGGGGCGCCGGGGGTGTGAAACGCGAAGCGGCCCCGACCGGTGGGGGGAGTACCGGTTGGGGCCGCATACCGTGCCGGACTTCGTGCGGTCGTGATGCCCTCGCGACCGTCCGAAGGCCGGGCCGCCGCGCCCTGTCCCTGAGCGCGGCGGCCGGACGCCTGGTCAGGCGTCGGTCTTGGCCAGCTCGGGGCTGGAGTTCCGCTCGGCCGTGCCGCCCGAGGCGACGACGGTGGCGGCCGGCTTGACGCCGCGGATCAGGAACGGGACGACGCCGGCGACGGCGCAGACGACGGCCGCGGCCCAGAACGCGTGCTTGTAGGCGTCCAGCGTGGGCAGCAGCAGCGGGATCTGCGGCGGCAGCTTCATGGTGTCGCCGGTCAGGATGGCGGCCATCACGGCGGTGCCGATCGCGCCACCGACGGTGCGCAGCACGGCGTTCATGCCGTTGGCGATGCCGCTCTGCTCCACCGGGACGGCGCCGTTGATGTAGGCCGGCATCGCGGAGAACGCCAGGCCGATGCCGAGGCCGAAGATCGCCGAGGAGGTGTAGATGTCGCCCTCGTGGCTGTGCCGCACGGCCAGGTAGGCCATCGCGACGGCACCCAGGACGCCACCGAGGACCAGCGGCAGGCGCGGGCCGCGGCGGGCGATCAGCATCGCGCCGACCGGAGCCGCCACCATCGAGCCGATCGCGGACGGCAGCAGCAGCAGACCGGCATGCAGGACGGTCGCGGTGAAGCCGTAGTGGGTGAGCTTCTCCGGGGTCTGGGCGAAGTTGCTGATCACCATGAACGAGCCGTACATGCCGAAGCCGATCAGCAGGCCGGCCAGGTTGGTGAAGGCGACGGCCGGACGGGACATCATCTTCATGTCCACCAGGGGGTGCGCGACCTTGGTCTCGATGACCCCCCAGATCAGGGCGACGACGGCGGCCACGGCGAACAGGCCGAGGGTCTTGGTCGAGGTCCAGCCCCAGTGGTTGCCCTGGCTGACCGCGACGAGCAGCGCGGAGAGCCAGCCGGCCAGGGTGAGGGCGCCGAGCGGGTCGGCGCCGCCCTCCTTGTCGGTGACCGGGTCGGACGGGACGCGGAACGCGACCAGGGCGACCGCGATCAGGCCGAAGACCAGGCCCATCCAGAAGATCGACTTGTAGCTCCAGTGCTCCAGCAGGAGACCGGTCGCGACCAGGCCGAGGCCGGAGCCGACACCCATCGAGGCGCTGATGGCGGCGACGCCGCCGGTCACCTTCTGCTTGGGCAGCTCGTCGCGGACGATGCTGATCGCCAGCGGGAGCACGCCACCGCCGGCGCCCTGAAGGACGCGGGCGACGACCAGCCAGGTGAAGGAGTGGGTGCTGACCGCCAGTGCCGAGCCGGCGACCAGACCGGCCAGCGAGATCAGCAGCATCGGCTTACGGCCCCGGAGGTCGCCGAAGCGGCCCAGCAGGGGAGTCAGCACGGCGGCGGAGAGCAGGTTGGCGGTCATGAGCCAGGTGACGCTGGACGCGGAGACGCTCAGTTCCTTGGCCAGCGAGGGCAGGATCGGGACGACCGCGGTCTGCACCACGCTGAACGACAGCATCGCCAGGATGAGGGCCGGCAGGACCCGGGCGCTGCTCTGCTTCTCGGCCGCGGTGGTGGGCTGTGGTGCCTCACTCACGGTTGCTTCCTCCCGTACATAGTGAATGAACTGAAGTAACCATGCCGGGAGATACTTCAGAGTGTCAAATATCCATTGGTGACGCTTTGGCAAAATCGAAGGATTCCGGCCGGGCGGCGACCGGGACGAGGCATGCCGAGGGCCCCGGACCGATGGGTCCGGGGCCCTGGGGCGAGGGGTCAGGCGAACGGGCGCAGCACGGCCGGGCGGGGGGCCTCGGCCGCCGGCGTGGCCACCGGGGTCGCCGGGGCGGCGGCGGTGTTGTCGTGGATCTCGACGTGCTCGCGGCGCAGCTCGTCCCGGATCACCTCCTCGGCGGTGTAGCGCTCCACCACCAGGCGGACCCGCTCGATCGGGGTGAGGTACTTGCGGACCACCGGGCGCTCCTCGCGCAGGGTGACCTCCTCCACCGCCTCGGCGATCTCCTTCTCGGTGAGCGAGGCGCGCTCGGCCTTGCTCACCGGCATCCGCTCCACCCGGACGCGCTCGCGGACCACCGGGACGCGGCGCTCGACCTGCTCGCTGGTCACGTACTTGCGCAGCTTCGCGGTGCCCACGATGTGCCAGTCCGTGGTGATGTCCAGGCGCTCCTCGCGGCAGGTGATCTCCACCGGGCCGTTGGGGGACGACGGGGCCGGACCGGTCGAGCGCTCCGAGGCCGGCGGGGCCACGGCCGAGTTCGTGGTCGCGGTGGTCGTCACGATCGGGGCGGGTTGCGGCTTGGGCTCGGTCGTCGTGGGGGCGGCCGCGGGTGCGGGGGTGTTGAGGGTCCGCACGCTGACCTCCGTCGCGGTGCCGGTGGGGTCGGCAGGGGTGGTGGTCGGGGCGGGGTCGAGGGAGTGGAAGGCGATGGGCTTCACGGGCTCGGCCGCCGAGGTGGTGCCGAAGTCGAGGTCGGGGCGCGCGGGTCGGCCGCCGTCCCGGCCGACCGGGCGGTCACTCTCGTGGCCGGCCGGCCGGTCACCCTCACGACTGACGGGCCGGTCGCCGTCCCGACCGACCGGGCGGTCACTGTCCCGGCCGACCGGGCGGCCGTTCGCCGGGGTGTCCAGGCCGTAGTAGCGGTAGAGCTGGAGCTCCTGGGCGGGCGACAGGTGCTGGCCGACGCCGAAGTCCGGCGACTCCTTCACCAGCGACTTGTCGTACGGCACCCGGAGCTCGTCGCCGGAGAACTCGCTGGTGGTGAGCGGGACGAAGGCGTCCCGGCCGAAGATGCCGGTCCGGACGGCTGCCCACTCCGGCTGGCCGGTGGCGTCGTCCAGGTAGACCTCGTCGACCGTGCCGATCTTGTCTCCGTTGCGGTCGACCGCCTTGTGGCCGATGAGGTCCCGGGGATCGATATCGGTTTGCACTCTTTCCTCCAGTGCGCTGCGCCTGCGGAACTCCCGCAGGACCGTGGCCGGAGCACCCGTTCCGCCTGCCACTTCACACCAAAGGCCATGAATCGGACGGGCGCGACCGGGGTGCGCCGGACGGGCTCCGGGCTGGACCGTCCGGGGGACGCGCGTAGACCCCGAGCGACCCGACGCGACCGTGATCAGGGGGCCTGCCGCTGGTACCCTGGGCGGCGACCGCCGAGCCCGCTCGGGAGAGTCCCCGGCCACGGAAAGCGCTGGTCGGGGCGCCGAAGGAGCAACTCCTCCCCGGAATCTCTCAGGCATCCGTACCGTGTGGGGTAGGTCACTCTGGAAAGCAGGGCAGGACCGTCGGCAGGGAGTCGACGGGCACCACCCTCACCGACGGTGCAAGCCGGCGGCGTGCCCACAGCGCGCCGTGCGGGTGAAGCTCTCAGGTCCCGATGACAGAGGGGGAGGCCTGTCGGGTTCGCCCGCCCGGGTCGAGCCGCTGTCCGCAGCGGCTCCGGCCGGTCGGCGTGCGCACCCCCGCCGGTCCGTGACCAGGAGGCCTCGACCACCATGAACGCCCAGCCGAACGCGGGACGCCCCACCGGCGCCTCGACCCTCACCGAGCTTGAGCTGGCCAGCCCCTTCGAGAACCGCCACATCGGCCCCGACGACGCCGCGCAGCAGAAGATGCTGGCGTCCATCGGCTACGGCTCGCTGGACGAACTCGCCGCCACCGCCGTTCCCGAGGCGATCCGCTCCATCACCGGCCTGGACCTGCCCGGCGGCCGCAGCGAGGCGCAGGTGCTCGCCGAACTGCGCGAGCTGGCGAGCCGCAACCAGGTGCTCCAGCCGATGATCGGCCTGGGCTACTACGGCACCTTCACCCCGCCGGTGATCCTGCGCAACGTCATGGAGAACCCGGCCTGGTACACCGCCTACACGCCGTACCAGCCGGAGATCTCCCAGGGCCGCCTGGAGGCGCTGCTCAACTTCCAGACCCTGGTCTCCGACCTGACCGGCCTGCCGACCTCCGGCTCCTCGCTGCTCGACGAGGGCACGGCGGCCGCCGAGGCGATGGCGCTCGCCCGCCGCGTCACCAAGGTTAAGGGCGGCGTCTTCCTGGTCGACGCCGAGACCCTGCCGCAGACCACCGCGGTGATCAACACCCGCGCGGTGCCGACCGGTGTCGAGGTCGTCGTCGCCGACCTGTCCGAGGGCATCCCGGCCGAGATCGCCGAGCGCGGCGTCTTCGGCGTGCTGCTCCAGTACCCGGGCGCCACCGGTGTGGTCCGCGACCTCACCCCGGTCATCGAGCAGGCGCACGGCCTCGGAGCGATCGTCGCGGTCGCCGCCGACCTGCTGGCGCTGACCCTGCTCGCCTCGCCGGGCTCGCTCGGCGCCGACATCGCCTGCGGCACCTCGCAGCGCTTCGGCGTGCCGATGGGCTTCGGCGGCCCGCACGCCGGCTACCTGTCGGTGCGCGCCGAGTACGCCCGCTCGCTGCCCGGCCGCCTGGTCGGCGTCTCGGTCGACGCCGACGGCAACCGCGCCTACCGCCTGGCGCTGCAGACCCGCGAGCAGCACATCCGCCGCGAGAAGGCCACCAGCAACATCTGCACCGCCCAGGTGCTGCTCGCCGTCATGGCCTCGATGTACGCCGTCTACCACGGTCCGGACGGCCTGGCCGACATCGCCCGCCGCACCCACCGCTACGCCGCCGCCCTCGCCGAGGGCCTGCGGGCCGGCGGCGTCGAGCTGCTGCACGGCGAGTTCTTCGACACCGTCACCGCCGTCGTCCCGGGCCGTGCCGCCGAGATCGCGGCCGCCGCCCGCGCCAACGGCGTCAACGTCCACCAGGACGGCGCGGACCGGATCTCGGTCTCCACCGACGAGACCACCACCCGCGAGCACCTCGCCGCCGTCTGGGCCGCGTTCGGCGTCCCCGCGGTCGAGGTCGCCGAGGGCGCCGACGCGCTGCCGGCCGCGCTGCTGCGCCAGGACGAGTACCTGACCCACCCGGTCTTCCACAGCCACCGCTCGGAGACCGCCATGCTGCGCTACCTGCGCCGCCTGTCGGACCGGGACTACGCGCTGGACCGCGGCATGATCCCGCTGGGCTCCTGCACCATGAAGCTCAACGCGACCACCGAGATGGAGGCCGTCACCTGGCCGGAGTTCGGCCAGCTGCACCCCTTCGCGCCGATCGAGCAGGCCCAGGGCTACCTCAGCCTGATCCGCGAGTTGGAGCGCCAGCTGGTCGAGGTGACCGGCTACGACGCCGTCTCGATCCAGCCGAACGCGGGCTCGCAGGGCGAGCTGGCCGGCCTGCTGGCCGTCCGCGCCTACCACCACGCCAACGGCGACACCCAGCGCGACGTCTGCCTGATCCCGTCCTCCGCGCACGGCACCAACGCGGCCTCCGCGGTGATGGCCGGCATGCGCGTGGTCGTGGTGAAGACCCTGGTCGACGGTGACGTGGACGTCGAGGACCTGAAGGCCAAGATCGAGCAGCACCGGGACAGCCTCTCCGTGCTGATGGTCACCTACCCCTCCACCCACGGCGTGTACGAGACCCAGATCACCGACATCTGCGCCCTGGTGCACGAGGCCGGCGGCCAGGTGTACGTGGACGGCGCCAACCTGAACGCCCTGGTCGGCCTCGCCAAGCCGGGCAAGTTCGGCGCGGACGTCTCGCACCTGAACCTGCACAAGACCTTCTGCATCCCGCACGGCGGCGGCGGCCCGGGCGTCGGCCCGGTCGCGGTGCGCGCCCACCTGGCGCCGTACCTGCCGAACCACCCGCTGCAGCCGGAGGCCGGTCCGGCCACCGGAGTCGGCCCGATCTCGGCGGCGCCGTGGGGCTCGGCGGCCATCCTGCCGATCTCCTGGGCGTACGTCCGGCTGATGGGCGGCGAGGGCCTCAAGCGCGCGACCCAGGTCGCGGTGCTGAACGCCAACTACATCGCCAAGCGGCTGGCACCGCACTTCCCGGTGCTCTACACCGGCCCCGGCGGGCTGGTCGCGCACGAGTGCATCATCGACCTGCGCCCGCTGACCAAGGAGACGGGCGTGACGGTGGACGACATCGCCAAGCGCCTGATCGACTACGGCTTCCACGCGCCGACGATGTCCTTCCCGGTGGCCGGCACGCTGATGATCGAGCCGACCGAGTCCGAGGACCTGCACGAGATCGACCGGTTCTGCGACGCGATGATCGAGATCCGGGCCGAGATCGACAAGGTCGGCTCGGGCGAGTGGGCGGCCGCGGACAACCCGCTGCGCAACGCCCCGCACACCGCCGCCGAGCTGGCCGGCGACTGGGCGCACGGCTACTCGCGGCAGGAGGCGGTCTTCCCGGCGGGCGTGAACCCGGCGGACAAGTACTGGCCGCCGGTCAGCCGGATCGACGGCGCGTACGGCGACCGCAACCTGGTCTGCTCCTGCCCGCCGCTGGAGGAGTACGGCGTCTGATCCGGACCGGACGTACGGCAGGGCCCCGACGGCACGTACCGTCGGGCCCCTGCCCGTTGTCGTCGTTCGGCGGCTGCCCCGCCGGTGCGGTCAGGCCGCGCGGGCGACGGGGCGGCGCGGCGCGATCACCCGGCCGTCGGGCAGCAGCTCTCCGGTGTCCTCGAACAGCACGACGCCGTTGCAGAGCAGGCTCCAGCCCTGCTCCGGGTGGCAGGCCACCGTGACGGCCGCCTCGCGGTCCTCGGACTCGGCCGACGGGCACTCAGGACGGTGCTGGCACATACGTACCCTCGCTTCGCTCTGCGATCCTCCCCCGTGGTGCGGCCGCCGGCGGAGCCGTCGGGAGCCGCCGCGGTAGCCGGATCCTGTCCGCGCGCCGACCAGGTGTGGACCGGCGCTCAAGTGGGTAGGACAGGTGGTCCTTCCACGCTGGTTCCCAGTGTCGGCATCTACGGTCGCGCGCGCAGGGATTTCGTGACATGCGCCACAACTCCCGGGTAGAGATCACCCGTTCAGGCGGGTCCGGCGGGAAACGGCGCACCGATGGGTCAGCTGCGGCATGGCCCGAGGAGGTCAGGGCGGATGGCCCGTCCGGGTGGTTCGGGCGGGCGAGGGCGACGCGCACGCTGCCGGGGGGGGGGGGGGGGGGGGGGGGGGGGAGGGGGTGGGGGGGGGGGGGGGGGGGGGGGGGGGGGGGGGGGGGGGGGGGGGGGGG
>NZ_JBWKER010000024.1:64468-99636 GCF_056435345.1 Kitasatospora sp. NPDC043950 | reverse complement strand
CCTTGGCTATATGCCCCGGGGGGCGAGGGGGGGTCGTCCTTCCTGGGTGGTGCGGGCGGGAGAGGGCCCCCCACCCGCTGCGGGCCACCGGGGTGGTGGCCCGGCGGCCCGGCGGCGTGGGGTCGGCTCAGGAGGAGCCGAGCAGCAGTGGCTTGGCGAGCGGTGCCCGGGCGAGCAGCGGCAGCAGCTCGCCGGCCGGGTAGGCGCGGTGCGCGGTGACGCCGAGCGGGGCCGGGGCCAGCGGGATCAGCTGGTCGGCGGCCGGGTCGGCGTCGGGGCCGTGCAGCCACAGTGCCGTCGCGTACTGCCCGGGGAAGGTCAGCAGCCGGGGCTGCTGGCGGGACCGGGAGCCCTGGGCGAGCTGCCAGGCCTGGCGCAGCGCCCGGACCGTCGAGTCGAGGTAGGGGCCGGCGGTGAAGTGCGAGAAGGTGTGGCCCTCGACGGCCTGGACGACCTCCGCGGCGGCGGCGACCTCGGCGCCGTCCTTGATCAGGAATCGCCAGCCCGTCCGGCGGGCGGCGCGCAGCTCCGGGCGCGGCCCGTCCAGGACGTGGACGGCGAGCGGGTGCGCGGGGAGCAGCGGGCCGACCGGATGGCGCAGTGCTGCGGCGGCGGGTTGGCGCAGCGCGGTCTCCGAGTCGAGTGCGGCCAGGACGGCGCGCAGGGCGCTCGGCGGGGGCTGGGGGGTCTGCAGAGTCATGGCGGGGTCCGCCTCTCCGTGCGAGATCGGCGTGCGAGTGCGGCATACCGGCGTGGCGCGGCGTGTCATCGGTGACGGGACCTGGCCGTGTCCGGTTGTGCATGATCGCGGTGCCGGCGCGGTCGCCGCCGTCGACGAGGGTTTCGAGGCGGAGCGGGCCGGCCGGAGCGCAGTGCGAATTCTATCGAACAGGTGCGCAGGGTGACCTGTTTATCACAGGCGGTGGCGCCGGGCAAGTCGGCAGATCTGCTGAATATCCGTCAGTTTCCTTGCATTGCAAGCCAGTACGAGCATTCGGGTATCGATCTTCGAGGTGGGCATGATGCTTGCACGGTCGGGTCGGCCGGTGTCTCAGGAGGAGGGGACCGTGGGCGAGAAGGTCGTGGCGACTCGGGCTGATCTGGCGGACCGGCAGCTGTACCGGCGCAAGCTCCAGGCCTGCCTCGACGCGCTGGGGCGGATGCTGCGCGAGGACCGGTTCGACCGGCCGCGGGCGGTCATGGGCCTGGAGATCGAGCTCAACCTGGCCGACGAGGACGGCCTGCCGGCACTGCGCAACGCGCAGGTGCTGAGCGCGATCGGCTCCAGCGACTTCCAGACCGAACTGGGCCAGTTCAACGTCGAGGTGAACATCGTGCCGCACCGGCTGTGCGGGCACGTCTTCGAGGATCTGCGCGAGGAGCTCGAAACCGGGCTGCGCTACGCCGACCGGCGGGCCGCCGAGGCCGGTGCCCGGATCGTCATGGTGGGGATCCTGCCGACCCTGGAGCACGGTCACACCGGCCTGGACGCGATCTCCCACAACCCGCGCTACAGCCTGCTCAGCGACCAGATCCTGGCCGCCCGCGGCGAGGACATCGCGCTGGACATCGAGGGCGTCGAACACCTCCAGCTGGAGACCATCACCATGGTGGCCGAGGCCGCCGCGACCTCCCTGCAACTGCACCTTCAGGTGACCCCGGAACGCTTCTCCTCGGTGTGGAACGCGGCCCAGGCGATCTGCGGGGCGCAGCTCGCGCTCGGCGCCAACTCGCCGTTCCTGTTCGGGCGGGAGCTGTGGCGGGAGACCCGTCCGGTGCTGTTCCAGCAGGCCTGTGACACCCGTACGGCGGAACTCAAGGCGCAGGGCGTCCGGCCGATCACCTGGTTCGGCGAGCGCTGGGTGGACTCGGCGTACGACCTGTTCGAGGAGAACCTGCGGTACTTCCCCGCCCTGCTGCCGATCTGCGACGACGAGGACCCGCTGAAGGTGCTCGCCTCCGGCGGCGCGCCCCGGCTCGCCGAGATGCGGCTCCACAACGGCACGATCTACCGCTGGAACCGGCCGGTGTACGACATCGCGGGCGGGACCGCGCACCTGCGGGTGGAGAACCGGGCGCTGCCGGCCGGGCCGACGGTGGCCGACACGCTCGCGAACGCCGCCTTCTACTACGGGCTGGTCCGGGTGCTCGCCGAGCAGCCCCGGCCGGTCTGGACCCGGCTGCCGTTCGAGCGGGCCGACGAGAACTTCCGGCAGGGCGCCCGCTACGGCATCGACGCGGTGTTCCAGTGGCCGAGGGCGGGCCGGGCGGGCCGCGGCGGCGGGCTGACCACGGTGTCCGCCGTCGACCTGGTGCTCAACGAACTGTTGCCGATGGCCCACCAGGGCCTGGACGAGTGGGGCGTGGAGCCCGCCGACCGGGACCGCTACCTGGGGATCATCGAGCAGCGCTGCCTGCGCCGCACCAACGGCGCGGCCTGGCAGAGCGCGACCTTCCACCGGCTGCGCGAGCAGTACGGGATGGACCGCCCGGCCGCGCTCGCCGCGATGACCAGGCGCTACATCGAGCACATGCGCACCGGCGAGCCGGTGCACACCTGGCCGGTCGGGTAGCCGGACCGCTGTGTCAGGATGATCGCTCCGGCGGTCGGCCGACGGCCGGAGCGACGCCCGCCACGCTGGAGCCCCCGTGACCACCCTCCCGACCGCACCGGAGACCGCGAAGCCCACGCGCCGGCTGCTCGGCGTGGAACTGCTGATCGTCCTCGGACTCTCCCTCGGGGCCAGTGGCGTCAGCGCGCTGATCAGCTTCGCGGCCTCGCTCACCGAACCGATCCAACTCGGCCAGCAGGTCGCCACGTTGAACGGCTCGCGGGCGCCCGGCCGGCCCTGGCTGGACCTGGTGTGGCAGCTGTACTACATCGGGCGCGGGCTGATGCCGGTGGTGCTGGTCGGGTACCTGCTGGTGCGCGAGGGCGCCGCGCTGCGGGTGCTCGGCTTCGACCTCGGGCAGAAGCTGCGCGACCTCGGCCGGGGCGCCGCCGTGGCGGCCGCGATCGGCGGCTCCGGGCTGGTGCTGTACCTGGCCTCGCAGGCGGCGGGCTACAACCTGACGGTGGCGCCGTCCGGGCTGCCGGACGTGTGGTGGCGGATCCCGGTGCTGGTGCTCTCCGCGTGGCAGAACGCCGCCCTGGAGGAGGTCGTCGTCCTCGGCTACCTGCTGCGCCGGCTCGGGCAGCTGGGCTGGTCGTGGCCGGCGGCGGTGGTGGCGAGTTCGGTGCTGCGCGGCTCGTACCACCTGTACCAGGGGGTCGGCGGGCTGGTCGGCAACATGGTGATGGGGGCGGTGTTCTGCCTGCTCTACCGGCGCTGGGGGCGGGTGATGCCGCTGGTCGCGGCGCACGCGTTGATCGACACGGTGGCCTTCGTCGGGTACGCGCTGCTCGCCGGGCACGTCAGCTGGCTGCCGACCCCCTGAGCGGGAGGCGGCCGGCCGGGGTGCGCGGCGGCCGGGCGAGCAGGCGGTCGACGTGCCGGCGCTCCAGGCCCGGGCCCGGGTCGATCGGCAGCAGCAGGCGGTCGCGGCGCCAGAGGGAGTTGCGGACCAGCCGCGGCGGGATGACGTCGTCCACCCAGGCGAACGGGCGGCCTGCGGCGTAGCGCAGCAGCGGGGCCCACTTGCGGGCCGAGAGCAGCTCCATCAGCGGGACGCGCGGGTCACCGGGCTGCGGGACGTCGCCGGTGAAGCGGACCAGCGGGAGGGCGGGCAGGCCGATCGCCGGGGCGATGTGCGCATTGGCGTGCTCCTCCCAGGTGGTGGCCCACACGAGTTCGTAGGTGCCGGCCAGCTCGCGCAGCCAGGCGCCGTGCCGGGCGGAGAGGAGCACCGAGTAGCCGAGCAGGGTGTGGGTGTCGAACCCGGCGTCCGGGTGCGGGCAGACCGGGTTGAGCACCCCGTCGACGTCCAGGAACAGCAGCGGCTTCGGCACCAGTGGCCCCCAGAGACGGTGGTGTGACTTACCTGGTCGGACGAACCTGGCGTACCAGTGGTTGCGTACGGCCGGGCGCACGCGGGGCGCACGGGGCGCTCACGGCGCGGCCACCGGCTCGGCGGCGGCCACCGGTGCGTCGACGGTGCTCCTGCGGGCCAGCCGGCGGACCTGAGGCTCCAGCAGCACGACCGCGCTGAGCACCAGGCAGACGACGGCGCAGGCCCACAGCGCGCCCGAGAGGCCGAGCACCGTGGCCGCCGGGCCGGCCAGCGCGATGCCGATCGGGGACAGCGAGAAGGAGCCGAGCTCGTCGTACGCGGCGACCCGGGAGAACATCTCCTCGGGGATCTCCTGCTGGAGCGCGACCATCCAGTTGACGCCGAAGACGGTGACGCCGACCCCGGACAGGAACATCGCGAGGGCGAGCAGCGGCAGCGGCGCCTCCGCCGCCAGCGCCAGGGCGGGCACGCCGAACAGGAACACCCCCCAGTTGCCGACCAACAGGATCCGGCGGGGCCGCCAGCGGGCCATCAGCACGCCGGTCACCACCAGCCCGACGCCGTAGGCGGCCATCGCCAGGCCCCAGTCGGACGCCCCGCCGAGGCGCTCCTTGGCGACCGTCGGCCCGTACACCGATTCGACCGCGCCGATGCAGGCGACCAGGACGGAGAACTGCGCCACGACCACCCAGAGCCAGCGGCGGGAGGCGAACTCCCGCCAGCCCTCCCGCAGATCGCGCAGCATGCTGTGGCCCTGCGGGGCGGGCGCCTGCTCGGCCTCCAGGAAGAACCGGAGCGAGGCGGCGACCAGGAAGCAGGCGCCGTCCAGGGCGAGCACCCAGCCGGGGCCGACGGCGGCGGTGAGCGCGCCGCCGAGCGCGGCGCCGCCGATCTGGGAGGCGTTCTGGCCCATCCGGAACACCGAGAAGGCCCGGGCGGCGTGCTCCGGGGCGACGGCCTGCAGCATCATGCCGCCGGAGGCGGGGGAGTAGAGCGCGTACCCGGCGCCGCCGGCGGCGGAGAGCAGCATCAGCTGCCAGAGCCGGATGTCCCCGGCCAGCACCAGTGCCGCCAGGACGACCTGGGACAGGCCGCTGAACAGGTTGGCGGCGACCATGAGGTGGTGCCGGGGCATCCGGTCGGCGAGGGCACCGCCGACCACCAGGAGCAGGACGGTGGGCAGCAGCCGGGCGGCGGTGACGTAGCCGACCTCGGACGTGGTGCCGCCGTGGCCGAGCACGGCGAAGGCCGTGGCGATGGGGGCACCGGCGTTGCCGAGGCCGCTGACCACGGTGGCGGCGGTCTGGATGCGGAAGTTGCGGCTCGCCCAGGCGAGGCGGCGGGGGCGCGGAGGTCGGGTCGGCACCTGGAGACTATGGCCGCGGCTCGTACGGCTGTCCAACGGGTTTTCACGGCTGGGACGGGCTCAGCCCAGGTGGCCCCAGAGGAAGGTGAGGGTGCGGCGCCAGGCGGTCGCGGCCTGGAGCGGGTCGTAGGTGCCGAGCGGGTTCTCGTCGTTCATGAAGGCGTGGCCGGCCGGGTAGAAGTGGATCTCGGGGCGGACGTCGGTGGCCTCGCCGATCCGGATCGCGGCCTCGTCGACGGCGGCCATCGGGATCGAGCCGTCCAGTTCGCCGTAGTGCCCCAGGACGTGGGCGGTCAGGCCCCGGTAGTCGAAGTCCGGGTCGGGCGGGAGGCCGTAGAAGGGCACCACCGCGGCGACCCGGTCGCCCTCCCGGGCGGCCAGCAGCAGGGCGAAGCCGCCGCCCATGCAGAAGCCGACCACGCCGACCGCGTCGCCGACCACGCCCTCCAGGGCGAGCAGGTGGTCGACGGCCCCGGAGAGGTCCTCGACGGCCCGCTCGACCGGGAGCTCGCGGGTGAGCCGGGCCGCCTCGGTGCGGTCGTGGGTGGTGGCGCCGCCGAACAGGTCGGGGGCCAGCACGGTGAAGCCCTCGGCGGCGAACCGGTCGGCCATCGTCGCGACGTGCGTGGTGAGGCCCCACCACTCCTGCACCACCACCAGGCCCGGCCCGACGCCCTGGGGCGGGCGGGCCAGGTACCCGTGCGCGGTGCGGCCGTTGCTCGGGAAGGCGACGTTCTGCCGGGAGCCGCCCTGGTCAGGCATGGGTTCCTCGCGGTGGGTCGGGCCGGATGCGGCGGGGACTCGACGGGGGCGGGCTCAGCCCATCTCCTCCAGGGCGCGGCCCTTGGTCTCCTTGATGCAGAAGGCCACGAACGGGATGGAGAGCAGCGCGAAGGCCGCGTAGATGACGTACGTCGCCGACAGGTTCCAGTCGGCGAGGTCGGGGAAGCTGACGGTGATCGCCCAGTTGGCGATCCACTGGGCCGAGGCGGCGACGGACAGCGCGAGCGCGCGGATCCGGTTGGGGAACATCTCGCCGAGCAGGACCCAGACCACCACGCCCCAGGAGAAGGCGAAGCAGAGCACGAAGACGTGCGCCGCGACCAGGGCGACGGTGGCGTGGGTGTTGTCGAGCGTGGCGGTGTCACCCGTGCCGTGCCGGTACGAGAACGCCCAGGCGGCGGTGCCCAGCGCGAGCGCCATGCCGATCGAGCCGGCCAGGGCGAGCGGCTTGCGGCCGATCCGGTCCACCAGCGCCATCGCGATCACCGTGCCGATCACGTTGATGATCGAGGTGGAGAGGCTGATCAGCAGCGAGTTGGACTCGTTGATGCCGACCGACTGCCAGAGGAACGAGGAGTAGTAGAAGATCACGTTGATGCCGACGAACTGCTGGAACACCGAGGCCCCGATGCCGACCCAGACGATCGGCAGCAGGCCGAACCGCCCGCCGAGCAGGTCCTTGAGCCGGGGCTTGTGCGAGGACTCCAGCACCGTGCGGATCTCCGCGACCCGGGCGTCCAGGTCGACGTCCTCGCCCTCCACCTCGCGCAGCACCTTGCGGGCCTGATCCTCCCGGTGGTCGGCGATCAGGTAGCGCGGCGACTCCGGGATGGCGAGCGCCATCAGCCCGTACACCAGGGCCGGGATGGTCTCCACGCCGAGCATCCACTGCCAGGCCTGGATGCCGCCCAGGTGGCCGGTGGACTCGCCGCCGGCGGCCTGGTTGATCGCCCAGTTGGCGAGCTGGGAGACGGTGATGCCGAGCACGATCGCCATCTGCTGGAAGGACGCGAGCCGGCCCCGGTAGGCGGTCGGCGCGACCTCGGCGATGTAGGTGGGCGCGATCACCGAGGCGATGCCGATCGCGATGCCGCCGACCACGCGCCAGGTGGCGAGCACCTGGATGCTCGGCGGGAACATCGAGCCGATGCCGCTGATCGCGAACAGGGTGGCGGCCAGCAGCATGGTGCGGACCCGGCCGAGGTGGTCGGCGAGCCGGCCGGCGGCCACCGCGCCGGCCGCCGAGCCGAGCAGCGCGATGGCCACCACGAAGGCCGTTTCGCCGTTGCCCACGGCGAAGTGCTTCTGGATGCCCGTCACCGCACCGTTGATCACCGCGCTGTCGTAGCCGAACAGGAACCCGCCCATCGCGGCGGCGGCGGAGATGAAGATGACGTGCCCGAGGTGGGCCTCGCCCGCCCGATGGCTGTTGAGTGTGGACAAGCGCGCTCCCCGAGGTGGACGGGCCCGCTCTGACGGCCGAGTGGGCAGGACTCGTCTCACATTCGAGCAGCGACGGGGCCGCCCTGCTCGAATTGGAGGCCGATCGGGTGATCCGGGGTCAGTCACCCGCGGTGTGATGGGCCGTTCGCGCCGGGAGCGTGAACGGTCGGACGCGCCCCACGGTCAGCCGGCGCGCCTGCCGGGCCAGTTGACGTGCCCCCCGGTCACTCGGTGCGTCCCGGTCAGCCGACGCGCCGCTGGTGCCGGCGCAGCAGTTGGGTGCGGGCGGCGGCGTCCTGGTCGCGCCGGGGGTGCGGGGCGTTCGCGCGGTCGGCCTCGCGCTCGGCCAGCCGGTCGGCGATCGCGTGCTGGGCGTCGGCCGGCTTCTTGTCGTCGTACTTGAACTTGGCCCGCACCTCGCGGACCGTCAGGCGGAGCCCGCGCAGGCCGGGGAGCAGCCGGGAGAACTCGCCCTCACCGGGCACCACCCGGGTGTCCGGCGTCTCCGGCTGGAAGTGCGCCAGCTGGCGGTTGAGGATCTCCGCCTTGCCCGCCGCGGACTCGACGAGCTCGGCGGTGCAGTGGAAGTGGACGGAGGCGTAGTAGCTGGTGGGCGTGCCCGGCTCGCCGCGCCAGTGGCCGGGCGCGAAGGCGTAGCCGTCGGTGACCGCGAGGGTGACCTGCGGGTCGGCCCGGACGGCGGCCAGCAGCGGGTTGGGCGCGGCGAGGTGGAGCAGGATCTCGCCGCGCCCGGCGTCCAGCAGGAAGTGCGTCGGGACTAGCACCGGGCCCTCGCCCGGTCCGCCGTTGGCGGCGAGCAGGCCGAAGTCGCGGCCCTCGGCCAGCCAGGCGCGCCACTCCTGTTCGTCGCCGCGGTCCCAGGATCTGATCAGCATCGGCGGGCCCTCCGTCAGCGGGGGTAGCCGCGCAGGTGCGCGGGCAGCGGGACGGTGGTGGAGGCGGCCGGCTCGGGGGTGCCGTGCACGGTGGTGACCGGGATCAGGCCGGACCAGTGGGGCAGGTCGAGGTCCTCCGGGTCGTCGTCGGCGCCGTCCGCGCGGGTCTTGGCCGAGACCTCGTCCAGGTCGAGCCGGAGGACGGCGGTGGCGGCGAGTTCCTTGGCGTTGGCCGGGCGGACGTCGGCGGAGCGGCCGGGGATCGCGTGGTCGACCAGCGCGGCCAGCGCGACGTCCAGCTCCTCGGGGTCGGTGACCTGGTGGGCGGTGCCGTGCGCGATGACCGAGCGGAAGTTGACCGAGTGGTTGAACGCGGACTTGGTCAGCACCAGCGCGTCGACCAGGGTGACGGTGAGGCAGACCGGCAGGCCCTGGTCGGCGGAGGCGTTGCGCAGCGGACGGCTGCCGGTCGAGCCGTGGACGTACAGCCGGCCGCCGACGCGGGCGTAGATGGTCGGCAGGACGACGGGGGCGCCGTCGGCGACGAATCCGAGGTGGCAGATGTACGCGTGGTCGAGGATGTCGTGGATCGCCTCCTGCTCCCAGGTGGCGCGGTCCTTGTAGCGGGTGGGGGTGGTGCGGGGGGTGCGGGAGTAGCTGGCGGAGCCTTCTGAAGGGGCCGACATGACAACCTCTATGTACTAGTGCATAATTTGCTTTGTGCTAGGAGACTATCCGCTGAAAGGGCGACGCGCCAGCGAAATCGCGTCCCACATCGAACAGGGCGTGAGCACCGGGCGCCTCGCCCCCGGAACCGCGCTGCCCCCGCTGCGCGACCTCGCCGCCGAACTCGGCGTCAACCCCAACACCGTCGCCGCCGCCTACCGGCTGCTCCGCGACCGCGGGGTGATCGAGACCGCCGGCCGCAAGGGCAGCCGGATCCTCCCCAGGCCCGCGCTCACCCCGCGCGACCAGATCCGCGTCCCCGTCCCCCCGCACGCCCGCGACCTGTCCGGCGGCAACCCCGACCCGGCTCTGCTGCCCGACCTCGCCCCGGTCCTCGCGGCCGCCGCCGGGGCCGCCCACGCCGAGCCCGTCCTGTACGGGCACCCGGCCGTCGACCCCGGGCTGCTCGCGCTCGCCCGCGCCTCCTTCGAGGCCGACGGCCTGCCCGGCGGCCCGATCGCCGTCGCCTCCGGCTCGCTCGACACCATCGAGCGCATCCTCGCCATCCGGCTGCGCCCCGGCGACGCCGTCGCCGTCGAGGACCCGGGCTGGGGCAGCCTGCTCGACCTGCTGCCCGCGCTCGGCCTGCGGCCCGCGCCCGTCCGGCTGGACGACGAGGGCCCGCTGCCCGACTCGCTCGCCGCCGCGCTGGCCGAGGGCGCCCGTGCGGTGGTGGTCACCAGCCGGGCGCAGAACCCGACCGGCGCCGCGCTCACCGCCCGCCGGGCCGAGGAGCTGCGGGCCGTCCTGGCCGAGCACCCCGGCGTGCTGCTGATCGAGGACGACCACGGGCACGGCATGGTCGACCAGCCGTACCACTCGCTGGTGGGCGCCGGCGCGCGGCACTGGGCCGTGGTGCGCTCGGCGGCCAAGGCGTACGGCCCGGACCTGCGGCTCTCGGTGGCCGTCGGCGACCAGGACACCATCGGGCGGGTCACCGGGCGGCTGCGCCTGGGCGCCGGCTGGGTCAGCCACCTGCTCCAGCGGGCCGTCGCCGAACTGTGGCGCACCGACGCGGTGCCGGTCGCCCGGGTGGCCGGCGTCTACCGGGCCCGCCGGGACGCGCTGCTCGGCGAACTCGCCGCGCGCGGCATCGAGGCGCACGGCGAGAGCGGGCTGAACGTCTGGGTGCCGGTGCCGGACGAGACCTCCGTGCTGGTGGCGCTGGTGCAGCGCGGCTGGGTCGCGGCGCCCGGCGCGCGCTACCGCGTCCAGTCCCCGCCCGGGCTGCGGCTCACCGTGGCCCAGTTGGAACCGGCGGACGCGCAGCGGCTGGCCGAGGACCTGGCGGCCGTGCTGGGGGCGGGCGGGGCCGGTTCGCGGCTGGTGTGAACCGGGCCGCGCCGGTCCGGTTCGACCCGTGCGCTCCGCCGGTCTGAACCCGGTGCTCCGCTGGTCTGAACCCGGCGGTAACAAAGCGGGAAACCTGGTGCAGATACCTAGCGGTAACCAGTGCGGGCATGTCATGTTCATCGCGCCACCGGCCGGCGGCCCACCCTCACCTAGGCGTCTCCCCGTCCCCACCGCACGGGGAGACCGAGCCGCAGGAGTTCCGCCGTGCCCGAAAACAGTTCGAGCATCACCCGCAGCGCCCCTCGACTCCGCCGACGGCTGCTCACCGCGGCCCTCGCCCTCCCGCTGGCCGCCGGCGGTCTGATGGCCGGCGGCCTCGCCACCGCCGCGTCGGCCGCCGCGGCCCCCTCCGTACCCCTCGCCGCACCGGGCGGCCCCACCGCCAGCGTCACGCTCGGCGACAGCTACATCTCCGGCGAGGCCGGCCGCTGGATGGGCAACGCCGCCGGCACCAGCGGCAGCCGGGCCGGTACCGACCGCGCCTGGAACGGCAGTTCCGCCGACGCCTCCCGGATCTACGGCCCCACGGCCGCGAGCGGCTGCGACCGCTCCGACGTCGCCGAGGTGCTCAGCGCCTCCACCGGCGCGCAGAACGAGATCAACCTGGCCTGCTCCGGCGCCGTCACCGCGAACATCTTCCGCGCCGCCAACGGCGGCCAGACGCTCAAGGGCGAGGCCCCGCAGGCCGACCAACTCGCCACCGTGGCACGGCAGAACAGCGTCAAGCTGATCACGCTGTCGATCGGCGGCAACGACCTCGGCTTCAGCGGCATCATCTCCAACTGCGTCCAGGACTACCTCATCTGGTACTCCTACTGCCACGACTCCGCGCAGTCCTCGATCGACTCGAAGATGCCCACGGCGATGGCCGGCGTCGGCAAGGCGATCGACGAGATCCGCGCGGTGATGGCCGGGGCCGGCTACGCGCAGGGGGACTACCGCCTCGTCCTGCAGTCCTACCCCTCGCCGATCCCGCGCAGCGCCGAGATGCGCTACCCGGAGAGCGGCTGGACCCGCTCGAACACCGGCGGCTGCCCGTTCTGGGACGGTGACGCCGACTGGGCGCGCGACTCGATGGTGCCGCAGATCTCCAAGTCGCTGGCCGGGGTCGCGGCGTCCAAGGGCGCCCAGTTCCTCGACCTCTCCGACATGCTGCAGGGCCGCGAGGTCTGCTCGACGGCCACCCGGCAGCCGACCGCCACCGCCGGACCGTCCGCGACCACCAGCGAATGGGCGCGCTTCCTGGACGGCGGCCTCAACTCCACGCAGGGCGTGCTGCAGGAGTCGATGCACCCCAACTACTACGGGCAGCAGGCGCTCGGGCGCTGCCTGACCCTGCTGTGGGGGCAGAGCAGCGGCGACTACGCGTGCCGCAACACGGCGGGGCAGGACGCGGGCGGGATGTACCTGGCGGCGCGGTGACGTCGTGACACCGGGACGTTGTGACGCTGGGTTGTTCCGGCGCGCGGCTGTCGTGACGCCGTGATGTCGTGACGCTGGGCTGTTGTGACGCGATGCCCGGTGCCCGTTTCCGGATCGGTTTCCGGAGGCGGGCGCCGGGCGGCTCAGCCCTTGGCGAGCAGCGCCTGGGCGTGCGCCCTGACCTGATCCTTCGTCAAGTAGGAGTCGGTGTACTCGAAATCGCGCATCCGGGCGGGCTGGCGGGCGAGGAAGCCGGTCCGGACGAAGTCGTCCCCGGCGGTCGCGTTGAGCAGCCAGTTGGCGCCCACCCGGAACTTGGCCGCGTTGGTGCGCATCGCCATCAGGTGGTAGCCGCGGGCCACCAGCTGGGCCGGCACTCCGTGCAGTTCCACGCCGAGCGGCTTGGACACCGCGTCCTTGCCACCCAGGTCGACCACCAGGCCCAAGTCCTTGTGGTAGTAGGGCTCCAGAGGCTGGTTGCGGAGCGCGGCGATCACGTTGCCGGCCACCACGCGGCCCTGCCGGGCGGAGTGCTGGGCGGTCGGCGGGCAGACCGCGCCGTCGCCCTTGGCGAGGTCCGGCACGGCGGCCGCGTCGCCCAGCGCGAACACGCTCTCGAACTGCGGCACCCGCATCTCCGCCGTCACCGCGAGCCGGCCGCGGACCGTCTCCGCGTCCAGCGTGCCGATCAGCGGGCTCGCGGCCACCCCGGCGGTCCAGATCAGCGTGCGGCAGGGCAGTACTCGGCCGTCGGTGAACTTGACCGACTCGGCGCCGACTTCGGCCACCGAGACGCCCAGCGACACCTCGATCCCGCGGCCGCGCAGCACCTCCAGAGCGGCCAGGCCCAGCGCGTCGCCCAGCTCCGGCATCAGCTTCGGGGCGATGTCGATCAGGTGCCACTTGATCTGCCGGGCGTCCAGGCGCGGGTAGCGGTGGGACGCGGCGGTGGTCA
Source organism: Kitasatospora sp. NPDC043950 (assembly GCF_056435345.1). Classification (NCBI taxonomy): domain Bacteria; kingdom Bacillati; phylum Actinomycetota; class Actinomycetes; order Kitasatosporales; family Streptomycetaceae; genus Kitasatospora; species Kitasatospora sp. NPDC043950. Next base: position 86,741 of record NZ_JBWKER010000024.1, on the reverse strand, counting down.
GGCGTTGCAAGCAGGCGGCCGTCTCGGTGCCCGCGTAGCCGCCGCCGACGACCACGAACTGGAGCCGGGACTCGCGCTCCCGCTGGTCCAGGGTGGCCGAGGCGAGGTCGAGTTGGGCGATCACGTGGTCGCGGACGTAGGCCGCCTCGGCGAGCGTCTTCATCCCGCGGGCGTAGTCGGTCAGGCCGGGGATGTCGAAGGTGCGGGTGACGCTGCCGGGGGCGAGGACCAGGTAGTCGTACTTCTGCGCCACCACCTCGTCGGTGATCTTGCGGACCACGCACACCTTGGAGGCCGGGTCCACGCCGATCGCGCCGCCCGGAACGATGTGGGTGCGGCGCAGCGTGCGGCGCAGGGAGACCGCGACCGACTGCGGGGTCAGCACGCCGGCCGCGACGTGCGGCAGCAGGGGCAGGTAGAGCTGGTAGCTGAACGGTGTGACCAGCGAGATCTCGGCCTCCGACGGCGCGAGCTTGCGTTCGAGTCGACGGGCGCACTCCAGGCCGGCGAAGCCGCCGCCCACGATCAGGATCCGAGGTCGTTCCATCGCTCATCCCTTTGCCGTGCAGGTCGTAACCGCGAAGGTCCCCATTGCTGTCCGCCACACTCGCACGGAGCAGCGGGGGCTGCCACCGGGGTGGGGCGGATGGTGGAGGGGTGGGACGGGGCGTACGGAGGGGAGGAGGTGACGGGTCGGCACCGATAGGCTGTCGGGCGTGCTCCCCGAGGTGACGGCGGTCCGTTATGTGACGCCACTGCGAGAAGGCGGCTCGATGCCGGGCCTGGTCGAGGCCGACGACCGGCGGCTGTACGCGCTGAAATGGGTCGGCGCGGCGCAGGGCCGGAAGGCGTTGGTGGCGGAGGTGCTGGCCGGGGAGTTGGGCCGGCGGCTCGGGCTGCCGGTGCCGGAGCTGGTGACGGTCGACCTGGATCCGGTGCTGGCCCGCAGCGAGCCGGACCAGCAGGTCCAGGACCAGATGCGGGCCAGTGGCGGGACCAACCTCGGGATGGCCTTCGTCAGCGGCGCGCTCAACTTCGACCCGCTCTGCTTCGAGGTGGATCCGGAGCTGGCCGGCCAGGTGCTCTGGTTCGACGCGCTGATCGGCAACGTCGACCGCTCCTGGCGCAACCCCAACCTGCTGGTGGCGACCGGCGGGCTGCGGCTGATCGACCACGGCGCGAGCCTGATCTTCCACCACCACTGGGCGGGCGCCGCCGCCTGGGTGCGCCGCCCGTACGACGCCTCCGACCACGCGCTGCTGCGGGCCCGGCCGGACCTGACGGCCGCCGACAAGGCGCTCGCACCGCTCGCGGAGGCCGCGATCGAGGGCGCGGTGGCGAGGATCCCGGAGGTCTGGCTGCTGGACGAGCCCGGCTTCGACTCGCCCGAGGCGGTGCGCGCCGCGTACCGCGCCCAGCTGACCGGCCGACTGGCCGGTCCGCGCGACTGGCTGCCGGAGGTGCCCGCATGACCGAGCCGAGGACGCCCGCGCTGCCGGCCGCCGTCGAGCTGCACGACTACGAGTACGCCGTGATCCGCGCGGTGCCGCGGGTGGAACGCGGCGAGTGCGTCAACGTCGGGGTGCTGCTGTACTGCCGCCAGAACGGGTACCTGGCCGCGCGCACGCACCTGGACCAGGCCCGGCTGCTGGCGCTCGACCCGGTGGCGGACGTGAACGGGGTGCGGCGGGCGCTGCACGGGATCGAGGCGGTCTGCGCCGGGGGGCCGGAGGCCGGCCCGGCGGCGGGGGACAGCCCGGGGCAGCGGTTCCGCTGGCTGACCGCTCCGCGCAGCGCGATCGTCCAGCCGGGGCCGGTGCACACCGGGCTGACCGCGGACCCGGACCCGGAGCTGCGGCACCTGTTCGATCAGCTGGTGCTCTAAGCTCTGTCGACCGGCCGGAGGCTTCGTCGACCGGCCGATGCTGCAGTTCCGGTCAAGCCGTCGACGGTTGCCGTGGTCAAAGCTTGAGTTGCTGAAGCACTTGGCCGTACGCTGACCCCATGGGTTCGACAGCGACGACGACCGTACCGACCAACGCCGAGTTGATGGAAGCGTTGGCCGCCGTCGGCGCCGCGTATTTCCAGGACTTCGCGGCGGCCGCGGCCCGGCACGGGCTCTCCTCCTCGCAGGCCAAGGCGCTCGGCGCGGTGCAGGAGCCGGTGCCGATGCGGGCGCTGGCCGGACGGCTGGGCTGCGACGCGTCCAACGTCACCGGGATCGTGGACCGGCTGGAGTCGCTGCGCCTGGCCCACCGGGAGGCCGCCGCTGGCGACCGCCGGGTGAAGATCGTCGTGATCACGGACGAGGGCCGGGAGATCCTGAACCGCATCCGCGGCGAGATGGCCCGCACGCACCAGGCGTTCGAGGCGATGACCGACGAGCAGCGGATCGCGCTGCACTCGATCTGCGCGCAGGTCCTGCCGGTACTGGCCGGCAGGTCCGGCGCCGCCCAGTAGGCCGCCCGGCAGCGGGCCGCCCCGCGCCCGGCGGGAACCGTCGGGCGGGCCCGGTCGGAGCCGTCCGCTCCGGCCCGGGCCGGAGCCGCCCGATGCGCCGACGTTCCGGCTGACCTCGGCTGTTAGGCTTGCGAAGCGTGAGCGCGAAGCCCCAGATCCCCAATGTCCTGGCCTCCCGGTACGCCTCGGCGACCCTGGCCCAGCTGTGGTCCCCCGAGCACAAGGTGGTCCTTGAGCGCCACCTGTGGCTCGCCGTCCTGAAGGCCCAGCAGGACCTCGGTGTCGAGGTACCGGCGAACGCCGTCGCCGACTACGAGCGGGTGATCGACCAGGTCGACCTCGGCTCGATCGCCGCCCGTGAGCGGGTCACCCGCCACGACGTGAAGGCCCGGATCGAGGAGTTCAGCGAGCTCGCCGGCCACGAGCAGATCCACAAGGGCATGACCTCCCGGGATCTGACCGAGAACGTCGAGCAGCTGCAGATCCGCCAGTCGCTGGAGCACGTGCGCGACCGCACGGTGGCCGTGCTGGTCCGGCTGGCCCGCCTGGCCGCCCAGCACTCCGAGCTGGTCATGGCCGGCCGCTCGCACAACGTGGCCGCGCAGGCCACCACCCTGGGCAAGCGCTTCGCGTCGATCACCGACGAGCTGCTGGTCGCCTTCCGTCGCCTGGAGGAGCTGATCGCCCGCTACCCGCTGCGCGGGATCAAGGGCCCGGTCGGCACCGCCCAGGACATGCTGGACCTGCTCGGTGGCGACACCGACAAGCTCGCCGAGCTGGAGCGCCGGGTCGCCGGGCACCTCGGCTTCGAGAACGTGCTGATCAGCGTCGGCCAGGTCTACCCGCGCTCGCTGGACTTCGAGGTGCTCACCGCCCTCGTCCAGCTGGCCGCCGCGCCGTCCAGTCTGGCCAAGACCATCCGTCTGATGGCCGGCCACGAGCTGGTCACGGAGGGCTTCAAGGAGGGCCAGGTCGGCTCCTCGGCGATGCCGCACAAGATGAACACCCGCTCCTGCGAGCGCGTCAACGGCCTGGCCGTCATCCTGCGCGGCTACGCCTCGATGACCGGCGAGCTGGCCGGCGACCAGTGGAACGAGGGTGACGTCTCCTGCTCAGTGGTGCGCCGGGTCGCGCTGCCGGACGCCTTCTTCGCCTTCGACGGCCTGCTGGAGACCTTCCTGACCGTCCTCGACGAGTTCGGCGCCTTCCCCGCCGTGATCGAGGCCGAGCTGGACCGCTACCTGCCGTTCCTCGCCACCACCAAGGTGCTGATGGGCGCGGTGCGCGCGGGCGTCGGCCGGGAGACCGGGCACGAGGTCATCAAGGAGCACGCCGTCGCCTCCGCGCTGGCGATGCGTGCGGGCGCCCGCGAGAACGAGCTGCTGGACCGGCTGGCCGCCGACGAGCGGATCCCGCTGGACCGGGCCGGGCTGGACGCGCTGCTGGCCGACCGGCTCTCCTTCACCGGTGCGGCCGGTGCCCAGGTCGCCGAGGTGGTCCGCCAGGTGGAGGCCGTCGCCGCCGCCTACCCGGAGGCCGCCAAGTACGCGCCCGGTGACATCCTCTGACGATTCGTCAGCTGGCTGAGGGCCCTGCCGCCGATCCGGTGGCGGGGCCCTCGTCCGTGTGGACGTGGCCCGGGTCGAGCGGCGGGGTGGTGCCGCAGGCCCACTCGCAGTCCGGCTCGGCCACCGGGCGGTCCACCGGCGCGAGCACGTTGCCGCGGACGGTGGCGAAGGCCGTCAGCCCGCCGGTGACCAGCAGCCCGGCGCAGATCAGCATCGCGGTGCGGAAGGCCGAGTCCACCGCGGACGGCACCCGGTAGGCGTCGCCGCTCAGCCCGGCGAGCGAGGGCAGCGCGGCGACCGCGAGCAGCCCGGCCGCGCGGGCGGCGGCGTTGTTGACGCCGCTGGCGATGCCCGCGTGCCGGACCTCGACGGCGGCCAGCACCGTCGCCGTCAGCGGCGCGACCAACAGGGTCATCCCGCAGCCCAGCACCGTGACGGCGGGCAGCACGTCCGCCCAGTAGGAGGAGCCGGGGCCGGTGCGCAGCATCAGCAGCACCCCGGCGGCGCACAGCAGCGGACCGACGGTGAGCGGGATCCGGGGGCCGATCCGCTTGCCCAGCCGCCCGGCGCGCGCCGACAGGGTCAGCATCAGCACGGTGATCGGGACCAGGGCGAGGCCGGAGACCAGCGGGGAGAAGCCGGAGACGATCTGCAACTGCACCACCAGCAGGAAGAACACCCCGCTGAACGCCGCGTAGACGCAGAGGGTGACCAGGTTGACGGCGGTGAACAGCCGGGAGGAGAAGAGGCCGAGCGGCAGCATCGGCTCGGCGGCGCGGCGCTCGACCGCGATGAAGGCAGCGCCGAGCAGCAGGCCGATCGCGCCGGTGAGCCAGACCGCGGGGGACAGGCCCTCCCCGGCGGCGGTCAGCGCGTAGGTGATCGCGCCGAGGGCGAGCGCGGCGAGCAGCGCGCCGGGGACGTCGAAGCGGCCGACGGCGCTCTCGTTCCGGCTCTCGGGGACGAACCGGGAGGTGACCGCGACCACGGCGGCCGCGAGCGGAAGGTTCAGCAGGAAGATCCACCGCCAGCCGGGGCCGTCCACCAGCCAGCCGCCGAGGAAGGGGCCGACCGCGGCCGACACCCCGCCGAGGCCCGACCACAGGCCGACCGCCGCCGAGCGGTCGTCCGGGTGGAAGACGGCTTGCAGCATGGCGAGCGAACCGGGGGTGAGCAGCGCCCCGCCGATGCCCTGGACGGCGCGGGCGGCGATCAGCACGTGGATGGTGGGGGCGGCGGCGCAGGCCGCGGAGGCGGCGGCGAACCAGAGCACGCCGATCAGGAAGACCCGGCGCCGGCCGTACCGGTCGCCGAGCGCGCCGCCGAGCAGGATCAGTCCGGCCAGGGTGAGCAGATAGGCGTTGAGCGTCCACTGCAGGGACGCGAGGGAGGCGCCGAGATCGGTGCCGATGCGGGGCAGCGCGACGTTCACCACGGTGCCGTCGAGCATCGCCATGCTGGAGCCGAGCACCGTCGCGAGGAGGACCCAGCGTCCCCGCGAGGTGCCCAGGCGCAGTGTTCCTGCTTCGGAGGTGGCCACGGGCCGATCCTGCGCCCGTGGGGCGTACGTGACAAGGGTCACCGGGGGGTGTGTCGGTGGGTGCGCGGTGCGTGAGCGGGCGGGTGCGCAGCGGTGGCGGAATCGGCGCAGCGTCGTGGATCAGTGGCGCCGGGTGAATGGATTGTGCACGTACGGTGCAGCCGATCATTCGGAGGGTCACCGCAGCTCGGGGGGTTGTTGCCGGTTCAAGTGATCGACATTGCTTCACCCGAACGGATGGGTTTTAGTTCAGCGACCGCCCGGCCAGTCCGGACGGATCCACCGGGTGGAACGCCGAATCCTGCCGCTGCCCGGTGGCTCGCACCGAACTCTGTACGGCAGGAGCGGGGGACCCACAGGTAAGTCGCCGGACCGGAAACGGCACGCTTTCGCGTACCCGGATCCAGGGCCGGCTAGGGGTGAAGCCGCATGTGCGGCCGGGCAACTCCAGCCCGAACCCGACAGCTCACCTCGCAGGCGTCGGAGAGGAAAATTCCATGCCTGCACAGGCTCGTCGTATCGCCCTGCCCCGCGCCGCCCGCATCGGGATCGCCACCGCCGTCACCGGTGTCTCCTTCGCCCTGCCGCTCGTCACCGCGATGAGCGCCCAGGCCCACCCCGCGCCGGCCGCCGCGGTCACCGCCGCCCCGGCCGCCGCTCCCGCCGACCAGGCCCAGGCCTCGTCGCAGGAGAGCTACCGCGTCGTCAGCGGCGACACCCTGTCCCGGATCGCCGACGCCCAGCACGTCGACGGCGGCTGGCAGGCGCTGTACGACCACAACCGTGAGGTCGTCGGCGGCAACCCGGACCTGATCTTCCCCGGTCAGCGGCTCGTGATCGCGGGCCAGGCCGCCCCGGCCAAGCCCGCTGCCCCGGCGAAGCCCGCCCAGCCGTCCGCCCAGGACGCCGCGCCGGCCACCACCGCCGCCAAGCCGCAGGCCCAGCCGGAGGTCCGGACCGAGGCGGCCAAGCCGTCCGCCCAGCTCCAGACCCAGCTGCAGACCGCCGCGCCGTCCGCCGTGGTCACCGCCGTGCCGGTCGCCGCCGCTTCGGCCTTCGTCGCCCCGCTGGCCGGCCCGAAGCTGGGCACCGCGTACGGCGTGGCAGGCTCGATGTGGGCCTCCGGCCACCACACCGGCCAGGACTTCGTCGCCTCCACCGGCACCCCGCTGCGCGCCGTCGGCAACGGTGTCGTGGTGAAGGCCGGCAACGGCGGCGCCTACGGCAACGAGGTCGAGATCAAGCTCGCCGACGGCCACTTCGCCGAGTACGCGCACCTCTCCTCGATCGGGGTGAAGATCGGTCAGGCCGTCAAGGCCGGACAGCAGATCGGCCTCTCCGGCGCGACCGGCAACGTGACCGGCCCGCACCTGCACTTCGAGATCCGCAACGGCTCGGAGTACGGCTCGGACATCAACCCGGTCGCCTACCTGCGGGCCCACGGCGTCGCGCTCTGACCCGTACCGGATGTACCGGATGTGCCGGATCTGCCGGATGTACCGGATGAGGAACCACCGCTGCTACGGGGCGAATCGACCGCCCGGGATGGTCATGTCGGGTGACCGCTCGACCGGGTGATCGCCGCAGCAGTGGACATGGGCGCGGGACACGCCCAGGCCGGCCCGGCTCGCGAGACTTCTCTCGCGAGCCGGGTCGGCCGCTGTCGTTTCCGGGCCTTGGTGGGTGTGTCCGGGGAGAGTTGACGATACGTCAGTGTGCTTCGGCGGGCCGGTTCAGAGCCGGTGGGCGGGCAGCCCGTGCTGGGCGGCGGTCAGCAGCTCGTGCATCCGCTGCCCGAAGTCCTCGGTGTCGGCGGCCGGTTCGGGGAAGACCAGGCGGACGTCGCGGTGGCCGTGCGGGTGGTCCAGGCGCAGGACCAGGCCGTGGCGGTCCAGGGCGAGCGGGCGGACCTCCGGGTGCTGGGCGAGCAGGTCCGGGTCGAGCAGCCGGGTGAGGACGGCGAGGGCGTCGGCGTGGTCGTCGGCGAGGTGGGTGAGCATGGCGGCCTCGTAACGGGCCAGCGGGTCGGGCGTGGCGAGGGCGAGGTCGCCAGCGGTGAGCGCGCCGGTGCCGTAGGGGGTGGCGAGGACGGCGTGGGCGACGTCCACGCGCAGGTGGACGCTGAGGCCGTCGTCGGCGAGGTGGGCCAGGTGCAGTCGGCCGGCCAGGGTGAGGCGGGCGCGGATCCGGTCGCGGACGGCGACGGGGGAGATGTCGGTGACGTCCAGGACGACGGCGAGTCCGTCGGTGGCGCGGGCGGCGGCGGTGGCGAGCGGGTCGCCCAGCGGGGCGCGCAGGCGCAGCCGGGAGCCGTGGACGGAGACCGGGGTGTCGAGGTCGTGGTGTTCGCCGCAGGCGCGGACGGTGAGCGAGGAGGTCGCGCTGAGCAGGCTCTGGACGCGCTCGGCGGTGGTGGGTTCGGGCACCTCGGCGTCGCCGGCGGGCAGGCTCATGACGGACCTCCAGTTAGTTAGGTGAGCCTAACCTAATCTCCGCTCGAGGGTGTGGCAAGTGGCGTGGCCGGGATTGCTGTCGTCGGGGATAGGTGGCGCTTGCAAGTACCTGCGGGTGTCTCGTATTGTCGACGCTGGTAGTTGCATGCGCAACGGTTCTCTCTGGAAAGCGGTCCCTCATGCCCCTCGCGCTCCTGGCGCTGGCGATCAGCGCCTTCGGTATCGGCACCACCGAGTTCGTGATCATGGGCCTGCTGCCCGAGGTCGCCGGCGACTTCTCGGTCTCCATCCCCACCGCCGGTCTGCTGATCTCCGGCTACGCGCTCGGCGTCGTGGTCGGCGGCCCGCTGCTCACCATCCTCGGCACCCGGGCCCCCCGCAAGGGCATGCTGCTGACGCTGATGGGCCTGTTCGTGGTGGGCAACCTGATCGCGGCCGTCGCCCCCGCCTTCGGGCTGCTGATGATCGGGCGGATCGTCAGCGCCTTCGCGCACGGCGCGTTCTTCGGCATCGGCTCGGTCGTCGCCGCCGACCTGGTCGCCCCGCACAAGCGGGCCGGCGCCATCGCCCTGATGTTCACCGGCCTCACCGCCGCCAACGTGCTGGGCGTCCCGATGGGCACCCTGCTCGGCCAGCACTTCGGCTGGCGCTCCACGTTCTACGTCGTCGCCGGGCTCGGCCTGCTCGGCCTCGCCGGGATCGCGGCGCTGGTGCCCGTCCAGCCGCGGGCGGGCGCCGCCCGGCTCGGCCCCGAACTGGCCGTCTTCCGGACCCTGCGGCTCTGGCTCGCGCTCGCCATGACCGTGCTCGGCTGGGGCGGCATCTTCGCGATGTTCACCTACATCACGCCGATGATGACCGAACTGGCCGGCTTCGCCCCGAGCAGCGTCACCTGGCTGCTCTTCCTGTTCGGCGTCGGCCTGTTCGTCGGCAACCTGCTGGGCGGCTGGTTCGCCGACCGCGCGCTGATGCGCAGCCTCACCGTGATCCTCGCGGTGCTCGCGGTGCTGCTGTTCGCCTTCACCTTCGCCGCGCACAGCAAGCCGGCCGCGATCGTCCTCATCCCGCTGATCGGGCTGTTCGGCTTCGCGACCGTCGCGCCGCTGCAGAAGCGGGTCATGGACCAGGCGGCGGGCGCGCCGACGCTGGCCTCGGCCGCCAACATCGCCGCGTTCAACCTGGGCAACGCGCTGGCCGCCTGGCTCGGCGGGCTGGTCATCTCCGGCGGCCTCGGCTACGACGCGCCGAACTGGGTGGGCGGGCTGCTCACCGCGGTCGCCCTCGGTGTGACGGTGTTCGCGGCGGCGCTCGACCGGCGCGGCGCGGCGGGCGAGGGGCGGGTCGTGGCGCGCTCGGGGGCCCCGGCCGAGCAGGGCGTGCCCGCGGGGCGGTGAGCGAGGGGGACGGCGGAGGGCCCGGACGCCTGGTGCGCGTCCGGGCCCTTGCGGTGGTCGGGCCGCTCGACGGTGTCTCAGGCGACGACGGCCTGGGCGTCGATCTCGACCAGCATCGGCTCCTGCGGCAGCTCGACGAAGATCGTGGTGCGGCAGGGCTTCACGCCGCCGGGCTTGATGTTCTCGTCGATGAACTCGGCGTACACCTCGTTCATCAGCGGGAAGTCCGCCCGCTTGGTGAGGTAGACCCGGAACATCACCACGTCCTCGATGGTGGCCCCGCCGGCCTCGACGATCGCCTTGACGTTCTCCAGCGTGCGCCGGGTCTGCGCCTTCACGTCGCCGTGGTACAGGTACTCGCCGGTCGCCGGGTCCTGCGGGCCCTGGCCGGAGACCTGGAGGATCGGGCCCTTGCGGACGCCCTGGGAGAACATCCAGGCGGGGGCGGGGGCGCCGTCGGTGCGGACCTCGGTCTTGCCGCTGGTCGGGTGCTGCTCGTTCATGGGGTTCCTTACGGTCTGACGGTTGATCAGTTGTGGTCCGGGCGGCCGCAGTCGGCCGAGATGGCGCGGGTGGTGGCGAGCAGCTGCGGGAGGAGGTCCAGCACCTGCTCGTAGGGGAGGACGACGTCCGGCACCGAGATGGACGCGGCGGCGACGACCCGGCCGCTGGCGTCCCGGATCGGTGCGGCCACGCAGTTGATGAACGCCTCGTGCTCGGCGTGGTCCTGCGCCCAGCCCTGGACGGCGACCTTCTCCAGCTCGGCGAGCAGCGCCTCGGGCGTGCTGAGGGTGCGGGGTGTGTGCGGGGTGAAGTCGATCCCGGCGGCCACCCGGCGGCGTTCGGGCAGCGGCAGGTCGGCCAGCAGCACCTTGGAGACGGCGGCGCTGTGCAGGGCGGCGCGCAGGCCGATCCGGGAGTACATCCTGACCGGGTGCCGGGAGTCGAACTTGTCGATGTAGACGACCTCGCCGCCCTCGTACGCGGCCAGATGCACGGTCTGGCCGGTGGTGGCGTTCAGCTCGGCCAGGTGCGGGGCGGCGATCCGGCGGACGCCGCGCTGTTCCAGGGCGAGGCCGGAGAGGGCGAACAGGCCGGCGCCCAGGTGGTAGCGGTAGGCGGCGTCACGGTAGACGAACCGTTCCTCCTCCAGGCTCTGGAGCAGTCGGAGCACGGTCGTCTTGTGGACGCCGAGCACCTCGGCCAGCTGGTCGAGGGAGCGCTCGCCCTCGCCGAGTTCGGCGAGCAGGCGCAGGGCGCGGGTGACGGTCTGGCTCATCGTGCTCCGCCGGGGTCGTTCGGGCTCGGGTTCGTGCTCATTGTGCCCGGGCCCGCCGGGTGTCGCGGGACCGGTCCGCGGGGACGGCCGGGCCGGTGATGCCCTCCACCGAGACCCGGGTGGCGGCCCAGTCGGCGGGCGAGGCGTCGAGCAGCGCGGCCACCACGGCGGCGGGCGGCAGTTCGGCCTGGTCGCCGTGGGCGGTCAGCGCGCAGGCGGCGCTCAGGTGGCCGAGCCGCAGCCGGCGGCGCTGGTCCAGGCCGCGGATGGTGCCGGCCAGGTAGCCGGCGGCGAAGGCGTCGCCCGCGCCGGTGGCCTCGACCACCTCGACGGCCAGGGCCGGTTCGCTCACCGCCGTGCCGTCCCGCTCCAGGGCGGTGACCAGCCGGGCGGCGTCCTTGACCACCACGGTGGCCGGGGAGGCGAAGCGGCGGCGCAGCGCGGCCGGTTCCCCGGTGCCGAACGCGGCCTCGGCCTCGTCGGCGCCGATCAGCAGCAGGTCGGCGGCGTCCAGCAGCGGCGGCAGGACGGCCGGGTCGCGGTCGTGCCAGAGCGCGGGGCGCCAGTTGAGGTCGAAGCTGACGGTCCGCTCCGGGCGGCGGTCGGCGAGCAGGGCGCGCAGCAGCGCCAGGCAGTCGTCGGAGAGCGCGGCGGTGATGCCGGACAGGTGCAGCAGGCGGGCGCCGGACAGCAGCCGGACGGCCGCCGGGTCGGCCAGCAGGGCGGGGGAGAGCGCGGCGGCCGCGGAGCCGCGCCGGTGGTAGTGCAGCCGGCTGCGGCCGGGGCCGAGGTCGTGGTGGTGGCCGGTGGCGCCGCCGACCTCCTTGAGGTACAGGCCGGTGGGGCGGTGCGGGTCGACGGCGACCGCCGAGACGTCCACGCCGCGGGCGGCGACCTCGGCGAGCAGCCGGCGGCCGAAGCCGTCGTCGCCGACCCGGCTGATCCAGGCGGTCGGGACGCCGAGCGCGGCCAGCGCGCCGGCCACGTTGGACTCCGCGCCGCCGACCGACAACCGGAAGTTCTCCACCGCCTCCAGCGGGCCCGGCCGGTCCGGCAGCAGCACCGCCATGGACTCGCCCACGCACACGGCCGTCGGGGAAGGACCGGGGCGGGCCGGGCCCGGGGTGTCCTGTCGCGGCATCTGCTGGGCTCCTCCGTCTGCGGCGGCCGTTCCGTTGACCGTGATCCGGCGCCGATGCTAGAACCGTCATGCCAACATGTGCAACCCTCATTGCACATGTTGCAACACGGCAGATGGAGGAAGACGGTGGAGCAGACCTTCGCAAGCATCGGCACCGGGCCGGGCATCGACGACGGCGCGGTGGCGGCCCTCGCCGACGAGACGCTCGACTGGCGGTTCAAGGCCGCCCCGCCGGAGGCTTGGGGGCACTCCGTCCGCGACTGGCTGGCCACCGGACCCACCCTCACCGGGCTCGGCACCCCGCTGCTCACCCTGGACGGTGCCGCGCTCGACCACAACCTCCGCACCATGGCCGACTGGTGCGCCAAGGCCGGGGTCGCGCTCGTGCCGCACGGCAAGACCACCATGGCGCCCGCCCTGTGGCAGGCGCAGCTCGCCGCCGGCAGCCACGGCATCACCCTCGCCAACCTGCCGCAGGTGCGCGTCGCCCGGGCCTTCGGAGTCGAGCGGATCCTGCTCGCCAACACCCTGCTCGACCCGGCCGGACTGGCCTGGCTCGCCGCCGAACTGGCCGCCGACCCGGCGTTCGCCTTCGTCTCCTGGGTGGACTCCACCGAGAGCGTCCGGCTGATGGACGAGGCGCTGCGCGCCGCCGGGGCCCAGCGGCCCGTCGAGGTCCTGGTCGAACTCGGCGGCCCCGGCGGGCGCACCGGCGCCCGCGGCGTGGACGCGGCCGTCGAGATCGCCGCCGCCGTGCTGCGCGCCCCCACCCTGCGCCTCGCGGGCGTCGGCGGCTACGAGGGTGCGCTCGCCCACGACGCCACCGCCGACGGGCTGGCCACCGTCCGCGACTACCTCAAGGCGCTCGCCGACCTGCACGGCCGGCTCGCCCGCGCCTACCCGGACGACGCCCGGCCGATCGTGACGGCCGGCGGCAGCGCCTACTTCGACCTGGTCGTCGAGGAACTGGCAGGCCTGCCGGACGCCCTCGTGGTCCTGCGCTCGGGCGCGTACATCGCCCACGACGACGGCTTCTACCGGGGCATCTCGCCGCTGGTCCGGGGTGCCGGCGCCACGCCGTTCCGCAGCGCGCTGCACGGCTGGGCCCGGGTGGTGTCCCGGCCCGAGCCGCAACTGGCCCTGCTGGACGCCGGCAAGCGCGACCTGCCCTTCGACGAGGGCCTGCCCGAGCCGCAACGCGTGCGCGGCGGCGCCGAGTTGACCGGCACCGCGGCCCGGATCACCGCACTCAACGACCAGCACGCCTTCCTGCGCGACGCGGGCGACCTCGCCCCGATCGGCGCGGTGCTGCGGCTCGGCGTCTCCCACCCGTGCACGGCCTTCGACAAGTGGACCGCGATCCCGGTGCTGGACTCCGCCGACGCGGCCGAGCCGAAGGTCACCGGGCTGGTCAGGACGTTCTTCTGATGGCGGGCGGCAGAGCGCCCGACACCGTCTTCCGGGGCGCCACCGTCGTCGACGGCACCGGCGCGGACCGCTACCGGGCGGACGTGCGGATCGCCGACGGGCTGATCACCGGGATCGGCCACGGCCTCGACGCGCCGACGGTGGTGGACGCCGACGGGCTGGTCCTCGCCCCCGGCTTCATCGACATGCACGCCCACTCCGACCTCGCCCTGCTGCTCGAACCCGAGCACCCGGCCAAGGTCACCCAGGGCGTCACCTGCGAGGTCCTCGGCCAGGACGGCCTGTCCTACGCCCCGGTGGACGACGCCACGCTGCCCGCGCTGCGTCGCCAACTGGCCGGCTGGAACGGCGATCCGGAGGGCTTCGACTGGGACTGGCGCGGCGTCGCGGGCTACCTGGACCGGATCGACCGCACCGGCGTCGCCGTCAACGCCTGCTACCTCGTCCCGCACGGCTCGCTGCGGATGCTCGCCATGGGCTGGGCCAACCGGCCGCCCACCCCGGCCGAACTCGACCGGATGCGCCAGGAGTTGGCGCAGGGCCTGCTGGACGGCGCGGTCGGCATGTCCAGCGGCCTCAGCTACACCCCCGGGATGTACGCGGACACCTCCGAGCTGGTCGAGCTGTGCACCGTGGTAGCGGCCTACGGCGGCTTCCACGCCCCGCACCAACGCTCGTACGGTGAGGGCGCGTTGGAGGGCTACGCGGAAATGGTGGAGATCGCCCGGCGGACCGGCTGCGCGCTGCACCTGACCCACGCCACGATGAACTTCGGCGTCAACCGGGGCCGGGCCGGCGAACTGCTGGAACTGGTCGACCAGGCGCTCGCCGACGGCGTCGACCTCACCCTGGACAGCTACCCCTACCTGCCGGGCTCCACCACCCTGGCCGCCCTGCTGCCCAGTTGGGCCACCGAGGGCGGTCCGGCGGCGACACTCACCCGGCTCGCCGACCCGGCCGCCCGCGAGCGGATCCGGTATGAGGTGGAGGAGAAGGGCAGCGACGGCTGCCACGGCGTCGTCACCGACTGGGCGACGATCCAGATCTCCGGTGTCCGGACGGCCGAGCTGGCGCGGGCGGTCGGCCGGACCGTCGCCGAACTCGCCGCCGAGCGGGGCCGCAGCGGCACGGAGGTCTTCCTCGACCTGCTGCGCCGCGACGAACTGGCCACCACGATCCTCCAGCACGTCGGGCACGAGGAGAACGTCCGGGCGATCATGCGCCACCCGGCGCACACCGTCGGCAGCGACGGACTGCTGGTCGGCGCCCGGCCGCACCCGCGCGCCTGGGGCACCTTCCCCCGCTACCTCGGCCACTACAGCCGGGAGTTGGGCGTGCTGACACTGGAGGAGGCGATCGCCCGGATGACCGGTCGGCCCGCCGCCCGGCTCGGGCTGCACCGGCGCGGCCTGATCGCCCCCGGCCACCACGCCGACCTGGTGCTCCTCGACCCCGAGAAGGTCCGGGACGCCGCCACCTTCGAGCACCCCCGGCTGCCCGCCGAGGGCGTCCAGCACGTGTACGTCAACGGCACCGCCGTCGTCCGGCAGGGCCGCACCACGGGCGCCCGGCCCGGGCGCGCCCTGCGCCGCACCGACCGAGGAACCAGATCCCTGTGAATCCCCCCTCCGTGAACCCCCTCGCCGATCTGCGGGACGACCCGGTGATCGCCGTGGTCCGCGCGCCCCGCATCCCGGACGCGGCCGCGCTGTGCGCCGCGCTCGCCGACGGCGGCATCAACTGGACCGAATTCACCTACACCACACCGGAGGTGACGACGCACCTGCGGCGTGCCGCGGACGCGGGCTGGCGGGTCGGCGTGGGCACCGTGCTGACCGCCGAGCAGGCCGAGCGCGGGGTCGCGAGCGGGGCGTCCTTCCTGGTCACCCCCGGCTGCCGGCCCGAGGTCGCGCAGGCCGCCCGGGCCGCCGGGGTGCCGGTGGTGCTCGGGGCGCTCACCCCGACCGAGGTGGCCCGGGCGGTGGACCTCGGGGCCGCCGCCGTGAAGATCTTCCCGGCCCGGGCGTTCGGCCCCGGCTACTTCAAGGACCTGCGCGGCCCGTACCCGGACGTCCCGCTGGTGGCCTCCGGCGGGGTGAACGCGGGCAACGCCGCCGACTTCCTGGCGCACGGCGCGCTCGCGGTCTGCGCGGGCACGGACGTGGTGCCGCCGGACGCGGTCGCGGCGGGGGACT
Organism: Kitasatospora sp. NPDC043950; assembly: GCF_056435345.1. NCBI lineage: Bacteria > Bacillati > Actinomycetota > Actinomycetes > Kitasatosporales > Streptomycetaceae > Kitasatospora > Kitasatospora sp. NPDC043950. The sequence goes on along the minus strand of NZ_JBWKER010000024.1, from coordinate 71,283 downwards.
GGGCGGAGATCACCCGGCGGGCCCGGGCGTTCACCGCGGCGTGCGCGGTGGCGCGGGCCTGAGGGGCCGGTGGGCGGCGGGGTGCCGGGGCGGTCGGTCGGCGAGTTGTCGGGACGGCCTCGGCGGGCTGTCGGCGGGCTGTCGGCGCGGCCGGGGATGGGCGAGAATCGTGCTCCCCAGCCCCGGCCCCAGCCCTGGCCCCGGCCCCCGGATCCGGCAGGAGGACCCACCCCATGACCCCGCCCCGCCCCGGCCCCGACTGGCTGGCCGACGCCGTCCTGTACCAGATCTACCCGCAGAGCTTCGCGGACTCCGACGGCGACGGCATCGGCGACTTCGCCGGCATCGCCGCGCACCTCGACCACCTCGCCTGGCTCGGCGTCGACACCGTCTGGCTCAACCCCTGCTTCGCCTCCCCGTTCCGCGACGCCGGTTACGACGTCGCCGACTACCTCGCCCCGGCCCCGCGCTACGGTGCCACCGAGGACCTGGTCGCGCTGGTCGAGGCCGCCCGCCGCAAGGGCATCCGGATCCTGCTCGACCTGGTCGCCGGCCACACCTCCGACCGCCACCCCTGGTTCCTGGCCGCCGCCGAGGACCCGTCCGACCACCGGTACATCTGGTCCGACCAGCGGGTGGACGGCTTCGTCGCCTCGCCCGGTAGCCGCCCCGGCTGGTACCGGCCGAACTTCTTCGACTGCCAGCCCGCGCTCAACTTCGGCTACGCGCGCCCGAGTTCCGAGGATCCCTGGCGCCAGCCGGTGGACGCCGAGGGCCCGCGCGCCAACCGGGCGGCCCTGCGCGACATCATGGCGCACTGGCTCGGCCTCGGCCTGGCCGGCTTCCGGGTCGACATGGCCTCCTCGCTGGTCAAGGACGACCCGGGCCTGGTGGAGACCGCCAAGTTGTGGACCGGGCTGCGGGACTGGCTGGACCGCGCCCACCCGCAGGCCGCGCTGTTCGCCGAGTGGGGCGATCCGGCGGCCGCCGTCGCGGCGGGCTTCCACGCGGACTTCTTCCTGCAGTTCGGCGGTGCCGACCACGGCCTGGCGTTGCGCTCGCTGTGGAACAACGGCGCCGGCACGGTCGAGGAGTTCTGGCAGCAGGGCCCGTGCTACTTCGAGGCCGAGGGGCGCGGCACCCCGCAGGTGTTCCTGGACGCCTGGCGCGCCGCCGCCGAAGCGACCGGGGGTGTCGGCCACATCGCCCTGCCCACCGCCAACCACGACTTCTCCCGGCTGGCCACCGGCCCGCGCGCCGACGGGCAACTGGCCGCCGCCTTCGCGTTCCTGCTCACCTGGCCCACCCTGCCGGCCGTCTACTACGGCGACGAGATCGGCATGCGCTACCTGCCCGGACTGCCCGACGTCGAGGGCAGCGTGCTCGGCCCGCGGTACAACCGGGCCGGCTCGCGGACCCCGATGCAGTGGGAGCCCGGGCCGACGGCGGGCTTCTCCAGCGCGTCGCCCGAGCGCCTCTACCTGCCCGTCGACCCGGACCCGCGGCGCCCGGACGTGCTCTCCCAGCGGGCCGATCCGACGTCGCTGCTGCACACCGTCCGGCGGCTGATCGCGCTGCGCCGGGCGCATCCGGGGCTGGGTGCCTCCGGCGGGGTGGAGGTCCGGCACGCCGGGTACCCGCTGGTGTACACCCGGGCCGGACGGTACCTGGTGGCGGTGAATCCGCGCCGGGAGCCGGGGGCGGTGCGGCTGGAGCACGGCGGGGTGCGCCCGCTGGAGGTGCGGGGCGTGCGGGTGGCGGACGGGGAACTGCGGGCGGACGGCTTCTCGTACGGCGTGTTCGAGCTGTCCTGAGCGCTCGGCCGTGTCCCCTGCTGGGGCGGCCGGCTTTCGAACGGCGTCAGATAGTTGTAAGCTACATCCAAGATAGTTGCATTTACCACCTGATGTAGGCGCATTCGACACCCCTCATGGTTGTATTTGCCACCTATCTTGACTCGACGCCACCGGAGGACGGTACGAACGCCATGAGCACATCCCAGACCCCTGCCGCAGCGCCCGCCCTGGGGCACTCGCTCAAGCACCTCGCCCTCCACCTGATCACCCCGCTGCTGATGTGCCTCGGCATGGCGCTCGCCTACCAGGGCGCCTTCCACCAGCCCGAGCCGCACCACCTGAAGGTCGCCGTGGTCGGCACCACCCCGCAGGCGCAGGGCCTGGCACAGGCGATCCAGGCCAAGGCCGGGGCGGCGGTCGACGTCCGCACCCTGCCAGACCGGGCGACCGCCGAGCAGCAGCTGCGCGACCGCGACCTGGTGGGGGCCTTCCTCCCGGATGCCAGGAGCCCCGAACTGCTCGTCGCCAAGGGGAACTCGGACACCTCGGCGGTGGCCGCCACGGCGGTGTTCAGCAACGTCACCGACCGGCAGGGCGTGCCGTTGCACGTCACCGATCTCACCACCCCGGCCGAGGGCGACCCGACCGGCCAGGGCCTGTTCTTCCTGCTGGTCGCGCTGAGCATCGGCTCCTACGCCAGCGTCGCCGTGATCGGCGCGGCCGGCGCCGGGCTGAGCATGCGGATCCGGGCGCTGGTCGGCGTGGCGGTGTCGCTGGTGGTGAGCGTGATCGGGATCGTCACCGCCGGACCGGTCTTCCACGTGGTCGACCACGACCTGGCCGCGGTGTGGGCGCTCGGGTGGCTCTACTCGGCGGGCGTCGTCCTGATCGGCATCGGCCTGCACAGCTTCCTGAAGAGGTGGACCACCCTGGCCCTGATGGTGCTGTTCGTGATGCTGAACTTCACCAGCTCCGGCGGCGTCTTCCGGCCCGAGCTGCAGAACGGCTTCTTCGGCGCGCTGCACGGCTTCTGGACCGGCGCCGGCTTCCTGGAGGGCGCGCGCAGCATCCTGTACTTCGACGGCGGCGCGGGCCTCGGCGGGCACGTCGTGACCCTGGTGGTCTGGCTGCTGCTGGGCGGGGCCGCGCTGGTGGCCGCCGCGCTCTACGAGGGGCGCGGGCGCCGGGCGGTGGAGAGCCCGGTGGAGGCCGAGGGGGAGATGGCGGAGGCGGTCGCGGTCTGACCGCACCGCACGCGAGTGCTTCACCCGCCGCCAAGGGCATCGGCACCGGGTGGGGACCGGCGGCCCGCGCCCGGCTCTGGACAAGCCGGACGCGGGCCGGTTTCGCGGCTCCGGTTCCGTGACTCAAGCTCTGTGGCTCCGGGTTCCGTGGCTCCGGGTTCCGTGGCTCCGGGCTCATGGCTCCGGGCTCATGGCGCGCCTTCGGGGTGCCCGTCGTCCGGGAGGCGGTCGAGGGCGGCGACGGGGATTCCTCCAGGGGTGAGGGTCATCGGGCGTCCCCGGCGGGGGCCGTCGCGTCGCCGGACGGGGCGTCGCCGCGCAGGTGCGGGCGGGCCAGCAGCAGGTAGAGCCCGCCGGCCGCGAGCACCGCCACGGCCGAGAGCAGCACGAGGTAGTCGTCGTACCAGGCGGCGTCCGGGGTGCGGCCCCAGCAGATGTTGACGATCGCGGCGAGCCCGTACACCAGCGCGCCGATGTTCACCGCCAGGCCCCAGCGGCCGAGCCGGAAGTCCCCGCTCGGGCGCCAGCCGCGCAGCCGGGCGCGCAGGGCGGCCAGCACCACCATCTGGAAGGCCAGGTAGATGCCGATGCTGGAGAAGGAGATGATCTTCGTCAGGGCGCCCTCGGAGAGCGCCGAGGCGCCGACGATGATCACGCCCGGCACTGCCGCAGCGAGCAGCAGCGCGTACGGCGGTACCCGCAGGCGGTCCGAGACGGTGGCGAGCAGCCGGCTGCCCGCGATCATCCGGTCCCGGGCGAAGGAGTACGCCAGCCGGCTCGCCGCCGCCTGGAGGCTCAGCACGCAGGACAGGAAGGAGATCAGCACCACGCCGATCACCACCCGGGCGCCGGTGGCGCCGAACGCGTCGTGCAGCACCGAGGCCACCGGGTCCTTGTCGTCGCCGGAGACCACCGCGCCGATGTCCTGGATCGACATCACCAGCGCCAGGCTGACGCCGATCGCCGCCGCGCCGCCGACGTAGAGGGTGCGCCGCATCGACTTGGGGATCTGTCGACCGGGGTTCGGCACCTCCTCGGCGACGTCGCCGCACGCCTCGAAGCCGAAGAAGAGGAAGACCGCGATCAGTCCGGCGGCCAGGAAGGCGTCGGTGTACGAGCCGCCGTCGCCCGCGCCGAAGCGGTCGAAGACCACACCGAGCCCGTGGTAGCGGTGGGTCAGCAGCAGCCAGGCGCCGACCGCCAGGGCGCCCAGCAGCTCGGCGGCGAAGCCGAACACGGCCGCCGCCGACAGCACCTTGGTGCCGCCCAGGTTGATCACGGTGGCGAGCAGCAGCAGGCCGAGCGCGCACCAGACGGTCGTCGCGGTGCTCGGTTCGACGCCCAGCAGCGCGGCCACGTACGGGCCGGCGCCGTAGGAGACCGCGGCGATGGTGGACATCAGCGCCAGCAGGTACACCCAGCCGGTCAGCCAGCCCCAGGTGCGGCCCCAGAGCCGGCGCGACCACGGGTACACCCCGCCCGCCACCGGGAACTGGGCGACCACCTCGCTGAACACCAGTGCCACCAGCAACTGGCCGACCCCGGCGATCAGGAAGCTCCACACCATCGGCGGGCCGGCGGTCGCGAGGGAGGAGGCGAAGAGTGTGTACACGCCGACGACCGGGGAGAGGTAGGTGAAGCCGAGGGAGAAGTTCGCCCAGAGGCTCATGTCGCGTTTGAACTCGGAGGCGTAGCCGAGGGCGGCCAGCCGTGCGGCGTCGGCATCGGCGCCGAGGTCGGGGCCCTGAGGGGGGAGGGGGCCGGTCGGGGAGGTGGCACGTGCGCTGGCATCGGTCATGACCTGCTCCTGCTCTTGGGAACGTGGCGTGACGCGTGAGGGCTTACCGGGGGGTGGTGCTCGGACCGGGATCGCGGGAAAACATACGAGATCGGGTTTCTAGCGGCAAGGGTGCGTGCCCGACCGGGAGGTACCCTGCCGGAAGCACCCAGTCCGACGGTGATCGAGGAGAGGGTCGGCGTGGCGACGATCGGGAGCGCGACCCCGCTGCTCAGCGCCGTCCTCGCGCCGCTGACCGACCTCGGCCGCGCCGATGCCGTGGCCCGCCGGATCACCGAGGCGATCGCCCTCGGCCTGGTCGCCGACGGGGATCAACTGCCCAGCGAGAACGACCTCGCCGACCAGCTCGGCGTCGCCAACGGCACCGTCCGCGAGGCGCTCGCCCTGCTCCGCGAGGCCGACCTGATCGAGACCCGGCGTGGCCGCAACGGCGGCAGCTTCGTCCGCACCCCCGGCGAGGGCCCCGAGCGCCTCCAACTCGCCCGGCTGCGCGACCTCGCCACCGTCGACCTGCGTGACCTCGGCGACGAGGAACTGGCCGTCTCCGGCACCGCCGCCCGGCTCGCCGCCGAACGCGCCCCCGTCGACCTCGCACCCCGGCTCACCCGGCTGGTGCACGACCTGCGCGACGCCGCCGGGCCCGCCGAACAGCGCCGCGCCGACGCCCGTTTCCACATCGAACTCGCCGTCGCCGCCCAGTCCGTGCGCCTCACCCGGCTCGCCGTCCGGCTCCAGGCCGAACTCGGGCCGCTGCTCTGGCTGCCCGCACCGCACGGCCCCGACCAGGAACGGTTCGCCGAGCAGCACCGGGAGATCCTGGTCGCCGTCCTGGCCGGCGACGCGGCCGGGGCCCGGGCCGCCGCCGAGGTGCACACCGTCGCCTGCGTGCACCACCTGGTGCGGGGGCACCTCCAGCTGGCGGACGAACGGCTGACGGCTGACGGCTGACGGGTGACCGGAGGCCCGGTGGTGGGGCGGGCGGCGGTGCCGTCGGCGGCGGCGAACCGGGAGGTGGTCCGGACATGACCTCCACTCCTGGATGTATCAGCCCCGTCTTGGTGCGGGCGGCCGGGTGAAGCAGCAGTCGCCGCAGACCCCGGCGCCCGGCCCCACCCGGTAGTACAGGCAGCAGCTGGTCCGCCGGAAGGCGGCGCCGCGCGGGCCGGTCCGTAGCGTCCCGGTACCGGCCAGTGGCGGGCGCGCGAGCAGCTCCGCCACCAACGCCCTTGCGGGGACCGGTGCGTGGGCGTCCAGGACCCGCAGCGTACCGGCCAGGGCGGAGGCGGCGTTGCCCGACAGCAGCCGGGCGGAGAGCGGGACGGCGGACCGCACCGCCGCCGCCAGCGGCTCCAACTGGCCCACCAGGACAGCCTCGTACAGCTGGTCGGCGAGCGGGAGCGAAGTGGGGAACGGAGCGGGGAGCGGGGGCTCCGGCGGCGTCCAGAGGTCGAGCGGCCCCTGATCCGGGATCCGTACCCAGGCGTGCTCCAGTGTCGGGACCGTACCCAGCAGGACGGCCGCCCCGAGGCCCACCGACCAGAAACGGGCGGCCAGTCCGAGGTGCAGGATCGACGCGGCGACCCGCGGCTCGGCGGTGCCGAGCCGCTGCGCCACCACCCGGATCCGCAGGGCCAGCGGCGCGTCCGGCCCGGCGCCGTACAGCTCGGGCAGCGGCCGGAAGCCCGGGGGCGGCCCCGCGCCGGGCGTGGCGGGGGTGTCGAGCGCGAAGTACGGGCCGACGGCGGCGAGTCGGCCGTAGTCGGGGCGGCCGGTGTTCCCGGTGCCGTCGGCGGGGCGGTCGACGGGCATCGGGCGGGCCTCCAGGGCGTTCGGGCGTTCAGGCGCTCGGTGCGCTCGGGCGCGCGGAGGAACGGTACCGCGCCTGTCGGGGGGTGAGCGCGCTGCCGGGGGGGGGGGGGGGGGGGGGGGGGGGGGAAACAAACAAAGGGAACGGGGGAGGGGTACCGAAACGACCAA
>NZ_JBWKER010000024.1:39364-64458 GCF_056435345.1 Kitasatospora sp. NPDC043950 | reverse complement strand
ACAGGAGAAGAAGGAGCGGCGCAGGTATGGTAGTGCGCCCCCCCCCCCCCCCCTCCCCCCCCCCCCCCCCCCCCCCCCCCCCCCCCCCCCCCCGGGCGCCCGGGGTCAGCGTCCCCGGCCGCCGCCGCGGGCGCCGCGCGGGCGGGTGAGGGTGAAGCGGTCGACGGGGACGAGGTCTCCGTACGGGCCGCTGACGGAGTAGTACGTGACGTCGATGGTGGTCCGGCCGCCGCGCTCGCCCGGGTCGACCTCGAAGGCGGCGAAGCCGTACGGGTTTTCGGCGTCCCGGAAGGCGGACCAGGGGGCGTCCTCGATCACGTACTGCGGGGGCCGCTTGCCGGTGGCCGGGTCGACGGCTCCGACGCCGGTGATGACGCGGGCCTTGGCGGGCTCGAAGAAGAGGTGGTTGGAGGGGGCGGAGGTGCCGCCACCGCCGATCACCAGGTGGACGGTGCCCCGGGTGGTGTCGATGGTGGCGGTGTCGGTGGCGACCGGGACGGGGGTGCGGGTGTCGGTCTGCTGCTGGCCGCGGATCGGGTGCGAGCGCTCGTAGTGGTGCTCGTGGCCGCAGACCACCAGGTCGACGCCGTACTTGTCGAACAGCGGCACCCAGGTCTCGCGGATGCCGAGGTCGGCGCCGTTGAACTTGTCGGCGGTGGAGATGACGACCTGGTGCATGCAGACCACGATCCAGTCGATCTCGGGGTTCGCGTTGGCGGCGGCCAACTCCCGCTCCAGCCAGCGCTGCTGGGCGCCTCCGGAGTAGCCGTGGACGTAGGAGTCGCCGGCGTCCTGGTAGGCGACGTCGTCGTTGTTGAGGCTGATGACGCGGACCGCGCCGGCGGTGAACGCGTACCAGAGGCCGTGCAGTTCGTCGTCGGAGCCGGACGGGGGGAGGTCGAAGTAGGCCTGGTAGGCGCCGTAGCCGGTCGGGCCGTTGCCGCGCTCGTTCTCGTGGTTGCCGGCGGCGGGCATCCAGGGGCGGTGGCGGGCGGAGCGGGTGTTGTTCTCGAACCAGTCGGACCAGGTGCGGACCCGGTCGGTGGCGAGGTTGGCGTAGCAGAGGTCCCCGTTGACGAGGTGGAACAGCGGGGCGATCCGCTCGACTCCGGCGGTGGTGTCGCCGGCGGCGGGGCTGCCCAGGTTGTCGTTGGCGTAGCCGTTCGCGGTCTTCTTGCCGAGGGTGGGGGTGCCCTGGTCGCCGAAGCTGGTGAAGGTGAAGGCGGCCCGGCCGCGCGGGGCGGTGCGGACGGTGCCGAGCTCCGGGGTGGCACCGTCGTGGACGGCGGCGTACACGTAGTCCGTGTCGGGGTGCAGGCCGCTCAGCCGGGCGTGGTGGATCTGGACCTCGGTGCCGGACTTGGCGTCCCGGTAGGTGTTGGTGTCGGCCTGCACGCTGCGGCCCAAGCCGCCGTGCGAAGTGCCGTACCGGACACGGGGGTTGCCGACCGAGGCGGTGGTGTGCCAGGAGACCACGACCTCGCGCGAGGCGTCCGAGCCGAACTGGAGGTGCAGCCCGGCGACGCGCGGGGCGCCGGAGCGGTCCGGCCGCTCCAGCAGCAGCGGAGAGGCGGCGGCGGGCGTGGCCGCGATGCCGGAGAGGGAGACGGCGCCGCCGAGACCGAGACCGGTGGCACCGGCCAGGATCCCGCGCCGGCTGACGGGGAGATGTCCACTGGAAGCGTTCATGGCCGCCAGCCTCACCGCGCGTTGGTGAACCGCGCCGGGGCCGTGACGTGAACTTCCCGCCGGGCCGCATCGGCGGCGGACGGGGAGCGCCGGGTCGGCATCGCCGTCCACGCCTGGGGGACGGGCTACCCGGTGCCGCAGTGATGGGTGCCGCAGTGACGGGCGCCGCGGCGATGGGCCCCGCGGTCACAGGCGCCGCAGTGACGGGCCCTGCCGCGACGGACGCGTCCACGGAGCCGAGGGGGCGCTCCGTGGACGCGGGGAACCTACGAGGCGGGGGTGGCCTCCGGACATCGTGTCCTCCGGCCTGGCAGTTCGATCGTCGACCGAGGTAGTGCCAGTGGCAGACCCTGATCCGTCTCGATCTGTCACCACTGCCTCCTGCGGTCGAACTCCTTCAGCTGCCTCGCAGGTCCACCTCCCATCATGCGCTTCCCACGCCGTGTGCACCAGGGGTCAACCGCCCGAAATCGGATGGATTTCGCAAGTCGGGAGATTCGGGGCGGTGTTACGGCTTCGGCCAGCCGTCGACGAAGGCGAGCGTGCGGTGGTACGGCCCGTCGGGCCCGGTGCTGCGGTAGTCCTCGGTGCTGGTGCCGGTGCGGACGGTGGAGTCGCCGTCGTGGCGGCGGGCGGTGGGGCGCAGGGTGTGGTCGACGGTCGAACGCTCGGTGACGTGGCCGCCGGTGGCCGCGGTGGCCTCGCGGTGGTAGCCGAGGTCCATGGCGGTCCGCTGGTCGGTGTTGCCGGCGGCGTCGTGGGTGACGCGGTAGGTGACGTCCAGCGGTTCGCCCTCGCGCACGGTGGTGGTGCGGTGCGGGCCGCCGCCCCAGGTGGCGGTGGTGCGGGTGAGGTCGGTGCGGTTGTGCAGGGTCACGTCGTTGCCGCTGTCGCGCAGCTGCTGGGCGGAGCGGAAGGCGAGGTCGTCGCGGACCTCGGTGGTGATCCGGCCGTGCGAGGTCTGGACCCAGCCGCGGGCGAGGTCGTGCCGGCCTGCGGTGACGGTCCAGTCGCCGCTGCCGCCGCCGTGGTCGGTGAGCCGGGTGTCGACGGCGGCCTCGGGGGCGACCCGGTGGTCGGTGAGCTGCCCGGTGGTGCGGGCGGTGCCGTGGTCGACGTCGGCGAAGAGGTTGACCTGGCCGGTCCAGGTGTCGTTGTTCTGCGCCTCGGTGGCGTTCACCGCGATGCCGACGGTGTGCGGGCGGCCGTCGAGCAGCAGTCCGACGTAGGGGGTGAGGTCGAGCCGGTAGGCGGGCAGGTCGAAGGCGAAGACGCCGGGGACGGGCCGCCAGAGCAGCGGATCCCACCCGCCGGTGTAGATGACGGGGTAGGGCCAGACCGCGCCGGCCGTCCGCCCGTCGACGGTGAGCCGCAGTTCGCGGAACGGGCCCTTGCCGCAGGAGCCGAGGCCGGGGTTGGCGCTGACGAAGGCGTCGGGCGCGGAGGCGTAGGCGAACTCCTCGCAGGCGCCGCCGCCCCGGGTGTAGACCTCGGCGGTGAGGCGTTCGAGGTTCTGCGGGAAGGTGAGCTCGCGGGTGGCGGCGGGGGCGGCCTGGGTGAGCGCGAACGGCCCGGTGGTGAGCAGGCGGTCGGCGGCGCGGGCGGCGGGCCAGCGGTCGTTCGCGGTGTAGAAGGTGACACTGGCGCTGATGGTGAAGACGCCGGTGTAGGTGGCGTCGGTGACGTTGGCGAGGTCGAGGGAGAACGGCTGCGGGCCGGCGGCGAACAGCGGGGCGTAGCGGGTGAGATCGCGTTCGAGCTTCCATTCGATGCCGTCCTTGGACGGCTCGGGGGTGGAGGAGAGCAGCACCTGGACGCCGCCGACGCGGGCGCTGAAGATGCGGTCGAACTGCCGCCCGGCGACCTGCCCGTGGAGGTCCAGGACCACCGCCGACCAGGGCCCGGCGCAGTCGGCGGGCGGGGTGAGGGTGGTGGTGTACGGGGTGTCGGGCGGGTTGCCGTACCCGTTGCGGAACTGTTGGTCGTGCATCACCTCGACGGTGCAGGAGCGGGTGTCGGGGCGGGTGAGCGGCCGGGTGGCGGTGACCGGGTCGTGGTAGTCGGTGCCGAAGTCGGCGTGGGCGGGGGCGGCGGCGGTGAGGGTGCCGGCGAGGGTCAGGGCGGCGGCGCCGAGGAGGCGGGCGGCGCGGCGAAGCAGCGGGCGGACGGCCAAGGCTGGTCCCCAGGGTTCGGGCGGCCGGCGGGCGCTGCCGCAGGCCGGGTGGGCGGTCCGGGCATCCTTTCGGCGGTGGCATGCCAGCGTCAAGGATTCGCCGGGGGCGCTTCGGGTGCCCGGCGTCGCGGGCCCGGCAAAGCCCTAGTCGACCTCCAGGGCCGCCGCCTCCTGGCGGATCAGGTCCCGCAGGGTGGCCAGCCGGGGCCGGCGGTCGTCCAGCCGCCACTGCATCTCCAGCGGCAGGGTGGCCCGGCCGTCCAGCCGGACGGTGGCCACGTCCTCGGTGAGGTGGCCGGTCATCGAGCCGGGCACCAGCGAGAACGCGCGGTTGCGGGCGAGCAGGTAGAGCCGGGAGCCGACGATCCGCGGCGGGCTGACCAGGACCGGCGGGTCGACGCCGTGGTCCGCGCACAGGCCGAGCACGTGGTCGTAGTAGCGCGGGTGCTGCTCGCGCGGCCACAGCAGCAGCGGCAGGTCGCGCAGTTCGCCGAGACGCACGCTCGTCCGGCCGGCCAGCGGGTGGTCCCGGCCGAGGGCGACCCGCACCGGCTCGTCGGCGATCCGCTCCAGCCGGTAGCCGGCCACCTCGTCGAGGAAGCGGCCGAGGCCGATGTCGGCGAGTTCGGCGGCCAGCGCGGTGGAGACCTGGCCGGTGTCGACGGCGACCTCGGCGGTGGTGAGCGCGGGCAGTTCCTGTTCGGCGCGGCTGACCACGGCGGGCAGCAGCCGGTTCACCACACTGGGGGAGGCGACGATCCGGGCCGTCCCCAGCCGGGACTCCTCGTGCAGCCGCACCCGGGCCAGCAGCGTCTCGGCCTGCCCGAGCAGCCGGGCGCTCTCGGCGGCCATCACCTCGCCGGCCTCGGTCATCGCCACCGAGCGGCGGCTGCGGTCGAACAGCTCGACACCGACGGTCCGCTCCAGCCGGGCGACTTCCTGGCTGACCGTCGGCTGGGAGATGTGCAGCCGTTCGGCGGCCCGTCCGAAGTGCAGCGTTTCGGCGACGGTGAGGAAGACCTCAAGCTGACGCAAGGTGAAGCCCATGGTTCAAGCCTAAGCCAACCCATAGGTCTGAGCCTATGGAAAGCCCCAGGACTCATTCTGGATTCCGATGCGAACCGTCCATACGCTGAGCGACACGTTGCCCCACCGCAGTGGCATCTCACAGAGAGATCCGACCATGACCGGACTGCCCCCCAGCACCCCCGAAGCCGCCGGCTCCGCGCCGGCCACCCGTTCCGCGCGGGCCATCCGCGTCTCCGAGGAGGTCGCGCAGGCCGTGGCCGACGGCCGGCCCGTGGTCGCGCTGGAATCGACCATCTTCACCCACGGCCTGCCGCGCCCCCGCAACCTGGCCGTCGCGCTGGAGGCCGAGCGACAGCTGCGCGAGGCGGGCGTCGTCCCGGCGACCATCGGCGTGCACGCGGGCGTGCCCACGGTCGGTCTGAGCACCGAGCAGATCACCGAACTGTCCGCGACGGACGGCCTGGACAAGGTGAGCCTGCGCGACCTGCCGGTGGTCGCCGCGCTCGGCCGCCACGGCGGCACCACCGTCGCGGCCACCGCCTTCCTCGCCCACCGGGCGGGCATCCGGGTGTTCTCCACCGGCGGCCTCGGCGGCGTCCACTTCGGCGCCTCCGAGAGCTTCGACGAGTCGGCCGACATGACCACCCTGGCCGCCACGCCGGTCACCGTGATCAGCGCGGGCGTGAAGTCGATCCTCGACATCCGGGCCACCCTGGAGCGCTTCGAGACCTTCAACATCCCGGTCATCGGCTACCGCACCCGCAAGTACCCCGGCTTCTACGTCACCGACTCCGGCCACGAGATCAACTTCAGCGTCGAGTCGCCCGAGGAGGCCGCGCGGCTCATCGAGGCCCGCGACCGCCTCGCCCTGCCGCAGGCCGTCCTGATCGCCAACCCGGTGGACCCCGCCAAGCAGCTGCCGCCGGAGGAACTCGACGGCATCCTGGCCCGCGCCTGGGCCGAGGCCGAGCGCCAGGGCGTCACCGGCAACGCCTCCACGCCGTTCCTGCTCGACCACATCCAGCGCGACACCCAGGGCCGCAGCCTGGAGGTCAACGTCGAGGTCTACCGGGGCAACGTCCGGCTCGGCGGCCAGATCGCGACCGCGCTGGCGGCCGCCGCCCGCAGCGGGGCCTGACCCGTGCTGGGGGTGCTCGGCGACCTCGTCGAGGACATCGTCGTCTGGGTCGACGGCCCGCTGCGGCACGGCACCGACTCCAGCGCCCAGGTCTTCCGGCGGCGCGGCGGCAGCGCGGCGAACGTCGCGAGCTTCGCCGCCGGTCAGTACCCGGCCCGGTTCATCGGCTGCGTCGGCGCCGACCCGGTCGGGGACGGCGTCGTCGCCGAGCTGACCGGGCACGGCGTGGACGTACGGGTCGCCCGGCGCGGCCAGACCGGCAGCATCGTGGTCCTGATCGACCAGACCGGCGAACGGACCATGCTGCCCGACCGCGGCGCGGCCAAGCTGCTGGACCGGGTGCCGGACGAGTGGCTGGCCGGCCTGACCCACCTGCACGTGCCCGCCTACTCCTTCGACGGCGATCCGGTCGGCCGCTCCGCGGTGGACGCGTTGGCGCGGGTCCGACGGGCGGGTGGCACCACCTCGGTGGACGCCTCCTCGACCGGCATGCTGGAGCAGTACGGGCGGGAGCGCTTCCTCGCCCTGCTGGCCGAGTTGGCGCCGACCTTCGTGTTCGCCAACCGGTCCGAGGCGGAGTACCTGGGCCTGCTGGTGGGCGGGCTGCCGGGGCCGGAGCGGGCCCGGCTGGCGGCCACCACCGTGGTCACCAAGGCGGGCGCCGAGGCGACCACCGTCGACGTGCCCGGGGACGCGCCGTTCACGGTGCCCGTGCCGCCGGTGAGCGAGGTGCGCGACCTCACCGGCGCCGGGGACGCCTTCGCGGCGGGATTCCTGGCCGGCTTCCTGGAGGCCGGCGACCTGCACCTGGCCGCCGGCCTCGGGCACCGCAGCGCGGCCCGGGTGCTGGCCACGCCGGGGGCCTCGTTCGCGGAGCGGTGACCTCGGGGAGGCGTCGGGGTGGGCTCGGGACCGCGTCGGGGCGGCGGCGGGGTGGGCTCGGGGCGGTGTCGAGCTGACCATAGGGTGGGCGGCCCTGTGCCCGGGGGCCGCCCACCGGGTGCCCGGCGGCCCGCTCAGCGCAGCGCGTCCTTGCGGAGGAAACGCTTCAGCCGCTGCCAGGGCCAGGTGTTGATCACGTCCTCGGCGGTGAGCCAGCCGCGCTGCGCCGTACCGATGCCGAAGCGCGGGTAGGCGAGCTGCCCGGTGGCGTGGGCGTCGCTGTCGATCGCGAAGCGGACGCCGTGCCGCTTCGCCCGCAGGATGTCCTCGTCACGCAGGTCGAGCCGCTGCGGGGAACTGTTGATCTCGATCGCGGTGCCGGTGCGCGCGGCGGCCGCGAACACCGCGTCCAGGTCGACGTCGATCGGGCCGCGGCGGCCGATCCTCCGGGTGGTGAGGTGGCCGATGACGTGCACGTGCGGATTCTCGCAGGCGCGGATCAGCCGGCGGGTCTGGGCGGCCCGGTCGGCGGTGAAGTGCGAGTGCACGGAGGCCACGCAGACGTCGAAGCCGGCCAGGAACCCGGGCGGCCAGTCCACCCCGCCGTCCGGGCCGATGTTCAGCTCGGTGCCGTGCAGGAGGCGCAGCTTCTGGTGGCGGTCGGCGAGTCGGCGCAGCCGCTCGCGCTGGGCGAGCATCTTCTCGTCCGTCATCCGCTGCATCACCAGGTCCGGTGCGTGGTCGGTGACGGCGTAGTAGGAGTAGCCGCGGGCGGCCGCGGTGTCGATCATCTCCTCCAGGGTGGCCAGGCCGTCGGTCAGGTCGGTGTGCGTGTGCAGGTCGCCGCGAAGGTCCGACTCCTGGACCAGATCCGGGAGTTCACCGCGCAGGGCGGTCTCGATCTCGCCCCGGTCCTCGCGCAGCGGCGGCGCGATCCACGGCAGGCCGAGTGCCGCGTACACCTCGTCCTCGGTCGCGGACGCCACCTTGGCGCCGTCCGCGCCCTCGCCGTCCGTTTCCTCGCCGTCCGCTCCCTCGGCGGCGGTCCGGAACAGGCCGTACTCCGAGAGCTTCAGCCCGGCCCGGACGGCCATCGTGCGCAGCCTGATGTTGTGCGCCTTCGATCCGGTGAAGTAGACGAGTGCCGCGCCCCAGTCCTCCTCCGGGACGACCCGCAGGTCCACCTGCACGCCCCCGGTGGTGCGCACCGAGGTCTTGGTCGGACCGCTCGCGATCACCTCGGCCACGTACGGGAGTCCGGTGAGCGCGGCCATCAGCGGGGCGGAGTCGGCGGCCGTCGCCAGCACGTCGACGTCGCCGACCGTCTCGCGCATCCGGCGCAGCGACCCCGCGCACGCGCAGCGGGTGCAGCCGGGCACGGCGGACAGCGCGGCGACGAGCTGCTCGGCCAGTTCGGTGGCCGCGTCGAGCAGCGTGCGGCCGCCGGAGCGCCGCAGCAACTCGATGCCGTGCAGGATCTTCTCGCCGCTGCGCTCGCCGAAGCCCGCCACGCCGGACAGCCGGTCGGAGCGGACCGCCTCGGCCAGGTCGTCGACGGAGGCGATGCCCAGGTCGCGGTAGAGGGCGAGGGCGCGCTTGGGGCCGACGCCGGGCACGGCCGTCATCTCCCGGACCCCGGACGGGACTTCGACGCGAAGGGCCTCCAGGGCGGTGATCCGCCCGGTGGTGAGGTACTCGGCGACCTTCTCGGCGGTGGACTTCCCGACGCCGGGGATCTGCTGCAGGCCCTTGGCGTCCAGGCCGGCGACGTCCTCGGAGTGGCCGCCCACCGCGCGGGCGGCCTTCTCGTAGGCCCGCGCCCGGAAGGCGTCCCCGCCGGTGATGTTGATCAGGTCGGCGTACTCCTGGAGCAGCTCCCGCACCTGGTCGTTGAGCCGGGGCATGGGGCCAGTCTAGGGGGGTCTCCGGGCTCCGGCCCGGGCGGCGGACCTCCGGGCGGGCGAAGGGAGTTCGTGAGGCCCGGCCCGGGGTCGGCGGCGCCGCGTCGCGGGCCCGCGGCGGGCCGGAGCCCGGGCCTGCCCCGCCGGTCGGCGGGTGTGGCACCGGCCGACCGGCGGGGGTGGTGCCCGGTTCGCGTCCCGGAGCCGGATTGTCACCCGAACGAGTGAGGTGCAGGCTGACAGCAGGGCCTGGGAAGCGGCCCGCGCCGGTCGGCCGCGGTACTGATGACGGCCGCCGGCGATGCGTGAGGGGCAGGGCGATGGCAAGCGGGAAGCTCTGGGGCTATGTCGCATCGGGGGCCAGGGCACTCGGCGCCCTCGGCGGGCCGGGTGGCCCCGGCCGTACGGGCGGGCCCGGCGGCG
Source organism: Kitasatospora sp. NPDC043950 (assembly GCF_056435345.1). Taxonomy (NCBI): domain Bacteria; kingdom Bacillati; phylum Actinomycetota; class Actinomycetes; order Kitasatosporales; family Streptomycetaceae; genus Kitasatospora; species Kitasatospora sp. NPDC043950. The sequence goes on along the minus strand of NZ_JBWKER010000024.1, from coordinate 55,223 downwards.
TGGTGGCGGGCGAGGAACCGGGACCGTTCCGACCGGGCGAGATGGCCGGGCCCCGGGAGCTGTCCCGGCCGGAACTGGAGCGCGTCGAGTGGACCGGCCGGCAGGCCGGCTGCGAGCCGCAGGCACGGCACGTCCAGGTGGCCGAGGTGGTCCGCAAGGTGGTGCGCGGCGGCGGCCGGGCGGCGGCGGTGACGACCCGGCTGGCGCCGGGGCTGCCGGTGGTGGCCGCGGACGCCCGGCGGCTGGAGGCCGCGCTCGCCGGCCTGGTCGACCACGCGATCCGGCGCAACCCGCCCGGCGGGCGGGTGTTGGTCCGCGCCGAGGTGGCGGGCGGGCCGGGCCCGGCCGCGACGGCCCTGCGGGCGGCCGGGTTGAGCGGGGCGGCGCGACCGCGCGGGCGGGTGGAGATCCGGGTGGCCGACCGGGGGTCGTCCGAGCTGCCCGGGGCGCGGGAGTGGCTGCTCGCGGGCGCCCGCGCCGACGGGCCGGTCGGGCCCGCCGTGCACAGCCTGGTGCTGGCGGCGGGCGGGCGGCTGGCGGTGGAGGCCACGCCGGGCGGCGGGCTGACGGTGGTGCTGCTGCTGGTGGTCGCGCACGACTGACGGAAGGCCGGCGGACGGTCGGCGTGCGGCCCTTCGCGACCCTCTTGCTCACCGCAAAGACATCTTCGCAAAAAACCCTTTGCAAAGATGTCTTTGCGGTTCTACGCTCCTGCCATGACCGATGAACGCGGCTGGATGCACAGCGATGACCCCCACATCGTCCTCACGGCCAAGGGCATGCGGGCGATGGCCCACCCCGTGCGCATGCAGCTGGTCGGGCTGCTGCGCAAGCACGGCCCCTCCACGGCGACCAGGCTCGCCGAGCAGCTGGGGCTCAACTCCGGGGCGACCAGCTACCACCTCCGCCAGCTCGCTGCCGCGGGCTTCGTCGAGGAGGATCCCGAGCGCGGAAACGCCCGTGAGCGGTGGTGGCGTTCGGCCCACAAGTTCACCGTCTGGACGGGTGACGACATGGCCGACGAGGAGCCCGACACGGCCGTCGGCTTCCTCCGGTCCGTCCTCACCGCCCACGCCCTGACCGCACAGCGGTCGGTCGACGCCTTCGAGACGATGCCGCGGGAGTGGCGCAAGGCGGTCGGCCTCAGCGACGTGCTGTTGCAGCTCACCCCCGAGGAGGCCGGGCAACTGGCCGCTGACCTGTCCGCGGTGGTGCGGCGCTACCGCGCGCTGGACGCGGAGGGGCCGGCCCCGGAGGGCACCGAGCGGGTCTCCGTGGTCGTGCACGTGCTGCCCGACGCGAGCGTCGGCACCGGCGCTGGTACCGACAGTGATACCGACAGCGACACCGGCGCTGGTGCCGACAGTGACACCGACACCGACACCGGTGAGGCGGGGTCCCGATGACCACCGTCGCCGACGCGCCCGCGCGTAGCCTCCGGCCGCTGGTCGGGGTGCTCTCCGCGATGGCCGTCTCCATCACCGGGACGCGTGTCTCGGCCATCGCCCTGCCCTGGTTCGTCCTGGCCACCACCGGCAGCGCCACCATGACGGGCCTGGTCGCCTTCGCCGAGATGGCGCCGTACGTGCTGGTCAAGGCGCTGACCGGGCCGCTGGTCGATCGGCTCGGGCCGCGGGTGGTGTCCTGGACGACGGACTTGGTGAGCGCCGTCGCGGCCGGGCTGGTCCCGCTGCTGCACGCCTTGGGGCTGCTGCCGTTCGGGGTGCTGCTGGCGATGGTCGCGGTGATCGGCGCGATGCGCGGCCCGGGAGATCTGGCCAAGTCGGTCATGGTCCCGGAGGCCGCCGACCGCGCCCGGGTGCCGATGGAGCGCGCCACCGGTCTCTCCGGCGTCACCGAACGGCTGGCTTCCACGGTCGGCCCGGCGGTCGGTGGCGGGCTGGTCGCGCTGATGGGCCCGCTGGCCGGGCTGGCGCTCAACGCCGCGACCTTCGCCCTGGGGTCCCTCGTCATCGCCTTCGCCCTGCCGCGCGGGATGGGGCGCGCGGCGGCCCTGGCACCCGCCGGCGAGCAGGCCGCCGGGGCCGAGTCCGAGGCCAAGTCCGGGGCCGAACCGGTGGGTTACTGGCGGATGTTCCGCGAGGGCTTCACCTTCCTGCGCTCCGATCCGCTGCTGCTCACCGTGACGGTGCTGGTCGGCATCACCAACCTGCTCGACGCCGGGTTCATCACGGTCCTCCTCCCGGTCTGGGCGCGGGAGTCGGGGAACGGCCCGGCCGCCATCGGCCTGACCGGCACCGCCGGGGGGATCACGGCGGTCGTCGGCAGCCTGATCGCGGCGGCCGTCGCTCACCGGCTGCCCCGCCGGACGGTGTTCTTCGCCGGCTTCCTGCTCGTCGGGGCCCCGCGCTTCCTGGTGCTCGCGTGCGGCGCGCCGCTGTGGGTGGTGCTCACGGTCTTCGCGGTCGGTGGCTTCGGCGGCGGTTTCCTCAACCCGATCCTCGGCGCGGTGCTCTTCGAGCGGGTGCCCCGCCACCTGCTCGGCCGCGTCCACGCCCTCGGCGACTCCCTCGCCTGGGCCGGTATCCCGCTCGGCGGCCTGCTGGCCGGCGCAGCGGTCGGCCTCGTCGGGCTGATACCCACCCTGGTCGCGGGCGGCGCCCTCTACTTCGCCTCCACCAACCTGGCCGGGTTGCGGCCGGAGTGGCGTGAGATGGACCGCCGGCGCGGCCGGACGGGCACCGCCGACGAGGCGAAGCCCGAGCCGGGGACAGGGCCCGAGCCCGAGCCGGGGACAGAGCCTGAGCCGGCGACGGAGCCCGAGCTCGCGCCCGCGTCGGTCCCGGCGCGCCCGTAGGCCTGTCGCACAGGGGCGGCGAGGCGAGCGTGCGGCCGGAACCAGCCGGTCAGAACCAGTCGGGCAGAACCAGCTGGTCAGAACCAGTGCAGGCAGTGCGGGGCGCGCTCGGCGCTGAAGAGGGCGTCGGCGAGGGCGACCGCGCCCGGGCGGTGGGCCCGGATGTGCCCGGCGCGCACCAGCGTGCTCGGGGTGGTGCCGCCGAGGTAGACCGAGCCCAGGTCGCTCACGTCCAGGGACAGGTCGGGCTCCCGGTCCGTCGGGACGCACTCGGCCTTCCCGTCCCGGACGGTCAGCAGGTAGCGGCCGTGCTCGCCGAGGAACGGGTCGTCGACGTCGAGGACGAGCTCGCCGTCCACGAACCAGCCGCGCGAGGTCAGCGCCCGCGGGACGTCCAGCAGCCGCACCCAGAGCCAGTCGGTGCTGCTGCTCCCCTCGCCGGCGTTGAAGTCCGCAAGCTGCCAGCGCAGCGGGTGGTCGGACGGAACGTGCTTGAACACGACCTGGGAGACCAGGTCGTGTTCGAGCGCGAACCGGGCCAGGGCCGTGGCGACGGCGTCGTCGGTGGCGATGGTCTCGTCGACCGTCAAGGTGCCGTCGCCGAGCGAGTAGCAGGCGTAGCCGTCCGGGACACCGTCGGCATCCCGGTGGACGGCGACGTAGCGCGACGCCGCGGAGACCGGGGGCCGGCCCGCGCCCAAGGCCCACCAGCGGTGCGGCCGGGACAGTGCGCCGGGCTGTGCGCGGCGGTACCGGTCGTAGACCGCTTCCAGGATCTCGCCGCACTCGGCCCGCCGCAGCAGCTCGATCGAGCCGGTGCCCGGGCCGGGCGCCGCAGTGTCGGCCGTTCCGCGCGCCCGGGGGAGGGCGAAGGCGGCCTGATGGCGCGGCACCGTCAGCCGCTGCGTGTAGGTCGCCGGTCCGTAGCCGAACCTGCGGTAGATCACGGCCTCGGAGGCCAGCAGTACGGAGAGGAACTCCCCGCGGGCCCGAAACTCGGCGAGCTGGCGCTGCATCATCGCGGTGAGCACGCCCTGGCGCCGGTGCGAGGGCAGGACGCCGACGCCGGTCACCCCGCTGGTGGGGACGAGGGCCTCACCGGGCAGGGTGAGCTCGAAGGTGTACGCGCCGGCGGTGCCGACGGGCCGCCCGTCCGCCGTCACGGCGAGCAGGTTGCGGTCCATCTCGGTCGCCGACCACCAGAGCCCGCCGCCGTCGGCCGGGGTTTCCGGGAAGAGCCCGAACGCGGCATGGAGCGTGTCGACGTAGACGTCGAGGTCCTGATCGGTTGTCGGACGGATCTCCATCGCTGCCGCTTCCTCCCCTGGATGACGACGGCACCACGGCCCGTGTGCCTCGCCACAGTGCAGCGTTGACCCGTGGCCCGGTCAAGCGAATTACGCTCCGGCACCGGTGGTCAGGCCGGACCGTTTCCCGGCCGGCCTCCGGGGTCTTCCTCGGGCCGCTCGTCCTCCGGTGGCGCCCCGACGCTCTCCGGGGCTTCGCGGACGCTGCCCGGCATCGCCGGGTGGCGGCCGATCACGATCACCCCGACCACGATGGCCAGCAGCCCGGCGGACTGCCAGGCCAGCGCACCCGGCGTGACCCGCAGCCGGTCGCCGAGGAAGCCGACCGCGCAGGCGATCCCGGACAGCGGCTGGGCGGCGGTCAGCGCCGGCAGGGACATCCGCAGCGGCGCGGCCTCGAAGGCGCTCTGCACCAGCAGCAGCCCGACCACGCCCGCCGCCACCACCGCGTACGGCTGCCAGCTGCGAAGCACCGCGTCCAGCCCGCTGTGGTCGAGGCGCTGGGTGGTGGTGCGGGTCAGCGCGTCCTGGAGGCCGTAGAGCAGACCGGCGGCGAGGGCCAGCAGGGTGGCCTCCTCGAACAGCGGCAGCCGCCGGGCCAACGAGACCAGTAGCAGGGTCAGCCCGACCACCGTGCCGACCACCAGCCAGTGCCGCAGTTCCCCGCCGGGCGCACCGCCGCCGGTGGGCCGGCCGGCCACGATGAACGCCGTCACCCCGAGGCCGAGCAGCAGCACCCCGGCCCAGCCCGAGCGGCCGAGGGTCTGGCGGGTCAGCACCCGGGAGAGCGCCATGGCGAACAGCAGGTTGGTCGCGAGCAGCGGCTCGACGAGCGAGACCTCGCCCTGGTTGAGGGCGAGCGCGGACAGGATCAGTCCGCACACCATGAACCCGGTGCCGAGCAGCCACTCGGGCATCCGCATCAGGTCCAGGAGCAGCCGCCAGTGCAGCAGGTCGGCACGGGGCGCCCGCTGCGCCGCGTGCTGCTGGAGAACGAAGCCGAGGCCCAGGCAGCAGGCGGCGCCGAGGGCGAGGAGGAAGACCGCCACGGAGGGACCACCCGGTAGTCACTGCCCGCGCCGCGCCGGCGGGTCCGGGTTCGGTCGGCGGTCGCGGCGCGTTTCCGTCAGCGTACCGCCGGGGCGGCGACGCGGCCCGGCCGGCGGCGGAGAGCAGCCGGGGCCGGGAGACCCGGGGCGGGGGAGTTGGTTCCCGGGCGGGTCCGCAGCCCCGGGCCGGGCCCGCTTGCCGCTACGGGCCGGACGGGCGCACGCTGGTGTGAGCGGCCGCCACGGCTCACCGTCCGTGCCGGTCCGGACAGGCGCGAGGGGGCCGCTGCCAGGAGGTGTGGCATGCACAACCAGTGGGACGTGGAGCTGAGCTTCGAGGAAGACGGAGTGCACACGGCGTGCGAGGCCAGGCTGACCGGTGCGCGGGCGCCGGGCTTGCGCGCCCACGGGGAGTCGATGAAGAGCACGGACGACCGCCCGCTCGCCAGGATCGGTGAGGAGGTCGCGGCCTCCCGAGCCCTGGAGGAGCTGTCCCGCAAGCTCAGGGCGCAGGCCACCGGGGAGATCGACGACGAAGGACACCGCCCGGGGTACCTGATCTACTGACCCCCGCCCCCGTCGGCCGTCCCGCGCTCGCACGGGACGGCCCGGGACCACGCGGACGTCAGGACCAGGGGTTGGCCGGCTGGTCGTTGATCGCCGTCCAGAACCGGGTGCCCGCCGGGAGGGTGCCGGCCGCCCAGAGCGACCAGCCCTGCCCGTCGTGGAACTCGGCCATTCGCCAGCCGGCGCCGAAGGAGTCCTCGCAGAGCCCGTCGGCGTCGTCCCGGTTGCTCAGGTCGGACCCGGCCGTCGGGGCCGTCGCGGCGACCTCCCCGCCCGCCCAGCTGTGGAAGCCGGCGGTGGGGATCCCGGTGGGGGCCGGGCGGCCGTCCTGGTGGAGGCAGAGCACCGGCAGTTCGGTGTCGGCGGCGGTGTCCCCGAGGTAGGGGTTGCTGGCGCCGTCGGTGCCGACGTGCACCACACCGGCGCGCTGTTCCAGGGCGGTCCAGGTCAGCCCCGGGTGTTCGCCCGCCGAGGCGGCGACGGCCGGCCCGTCACGGTCCACGGCGGACGCGCTGCCCGGGGTGACGGCCAGCGCGGTGAGCGCGAGCACCGCCGCGGGGGCGAGGCGTCGGACGAACGCGGGCATGGCTGCTCCGTGAGGTGTGAGTGGGCCGACGTGGCGGTGTCAGTCTGCCAGCGCCAAGTCGATTGCGGTACAAGGGATTTGGCGACGTTCGGGCCAATCCGTCGCCGGCGGCGGGAGGCCCGGTAGGACGGCGACCGCCGCTCCGGGCGGGGTGCGGGGTGCGGGGTGCGGCCTCGGCGACCCGGGGGCGTGGTGGGTGCGGCTGTGTTCGGCGAAGGGCCGGGGCTGATCCAACTGGTGGACGCCTCCCGGGCCGGCCGGGTGGTGACCCCGGCCGGCCCGGGGAGGCGTTGGGATCGAACTCGGCGGGCACCACCGGTCTGGGGGAGTGACCGGCGGGGCGTCAGAACCAGGTCTCGCCGTAGTGCGGCCCGGGGTGGTCCTCGCGCAGCAGGCAGATGTTGGGGTCGCGCGGCGGCTCCGGCCCCTCGTACGGGCCGACGGCCGGGCAGCGCGGCCCGACCTCGACCAGGTACTCGGGCCAGGACGCCCAGTGCAGGTCGAAGCCGACGCCCTGGACCAGCGCGGAATGGGTGCCGCCGTGCCCGCCGGCGAGGTCGCAGCGCAGGCGCGGATCGATCAGGAAGGCACCGCGCGGAACGGTGTTGTAGTGGTCCACGTCCGTCTGCGGCAGCGTGACGACGGACGGACAGTGGTGGAACTCTGCGGAACGAAGGTCCGGTTGGCTCATGGGCGCCAGCATTCCACCGGGAGTCCGACGAGGGCCCCGGTTCCCCGCTTTTGTACGGCTCGCGGGGGACAACTGTCGTGCCGTGTACGGGTGGTCGTCACCTCTCCGGAAGGCCTCGGCTACGCGGCGAGGGACCAGCTGATCACCGACAGGGTCGCCATCGACGCCAGGGTCGACCAGAGCACCGAGTCCCGGGCGAGCCCGGTGCCCTGGCCGTACTCGCGGGCGTAGACGTAGACGTTCTGCGCGGTGGGCAGGGCGGAGAAGAGCACCACGGTGAGGAGTTGGTGCGCGGGGAGGTGGAGCAGCGGGCCGGCCACCGCGAAGGCGACCAGCGGCTGTATCAGGGTCTTGACCGCGACGGTCAGCCCGACCTCGGCGTGGCGCGAACGGCCGGTGGCCGGCGGGCGGTTGTGCAGCGACATGCCGAGGGCGACCAGGGCGGTCGGCACGGCGGCGCCGCCGAGCAGTTCGCAGGAGCGGTTCAGCTCGGCGGGCAGGTGAAGCCCGCAGGCGGAGGCGGCGGCGCCGAGCGCGGTGGCCAACAGGATGGGGTTGCGCAGTGGCAGGGTGAGCAGGGCCCGGCGGCCGGCCGCGCCGCCGTCGAGGACGGCCAGCACCGCGGGCGTGACCACCAGGATCTGGAACAGCACCACCGGTGCGACGAAGGAGGCGTCACCGAGGAGCTGCATCGCCACCGGGATGCCGAGGTTGGCCGAGTTGACGTACCCGCAGGCCATCGCGCCGATCGCCAACTCGCCGGTCTTGCGCCGGAACAGCAGGCGCCCGGCGAGCAGCCCGAGGCCGATCGAGACGACGGTGCCGGCGGTGAAGGCGAGCATCGAGGGGTTGGCGAAGTGGTCCAGCGGGGTGCGGACGATCATCAGGAACAGTGAGGCCGGCATCGCCACGTGGAAGACGAACCGGTTGAGCACCGGCTCCGCGTGCGGCCCGAGCAGCCCGGTCCGGCCGACCAGGTAGCCGACCCCGGTCAGCGCCCAGATCGGGGCGAATCCGGACAGCAGGGGGTGCAGGGATGGCATGGTTCCTCGGATCGCTCGGACGGTCTGCCGGGTGGGCCGGGGGTCTCCCGCCCCGGGGCAGTAAACCAGTGAGCGTGAACGGGGAGACCACGGGCCTACGATGAGCCGATGGAGCCCGAGAACGCGCCGATGGAACCCGAGTACCTGAGCCTGGCCGAGGTGGAGGCGATCGCCCGGCGCGCGCACGAGGGGCAGGTCGACAAGAACGGCCACCCGTACGGCGAGCACATCGCGGCGGTCGCACACGGGACGGCCGCGCGCGGTGGCAGCGACGCCCAGATCGCGGCGGGCTGGCTGCACGACACCGTCGAGGACGACCGGTTGAGCCGGGAGTGGCTGGCGGGGGCCGCGTTGTCCGAGGCCACCAAGACGATCGTGGACGCGCTCACCCGCCGCCCCGACGAGCCGGTCGAGGCGTACACCGCGCGGGTCCTGGCCACGCCGGGCGCGTTGCTGGTCAAGCGTGCCGACCTCGCCCACAACTCGGACCCGGCCCGGCTGGCCGCGCTGGACGCCGCGACCGCCGAGCGCTTGGCCGCCAAGTACGCGCGGATGCGGGAACTGCTCGGGCTCACCGGCGAGCTCTGAGCGACGGGGCGCGGCCCGGGCGTCCGGACGAGCCGGGAGCGGGTCGGGCGAGGCGGGGGCGAACCGGGAGCGGGCCGGGTGAGCCGGGAGCGGGCCGGGCGAACGGCGGGAGGCACCGCGCGACCCGCGAGAGGTGCGTGGGAACCACGAGAGGGCCCGGGCCACGCGGATCGCGCGGGCCCGGGCCCTCTGGGGTCACCCCGGTGATCCCTGTCCGACCCCCGGGGTGAGGGGGGAGTGGTCAGGATGCGGGTGGAGTCCGGTGAGCCGAGGTGGTCGGCTTAGTACCAGTGGTTGGCCTGCCAGAAGGTCCAGGCGGCGTTCGGGCTGCCGTAGCGGGAGTTCATGTAGTCCAGCGCCCACTTGATCTGGGTGGTCGCGTTGGTCTTCCAGTCGGAGCCGTGCGTCGCCATCTTGGAGCCCGGCAGCGCCTGGGCCAGGCCGTATGCGCCCGAGCTGGCGTTGGTCGCGGTCACGTTCCAGCTGGACTCGTGGGCGATGATCTGGCTGAAGGAGGCCAGCTGGTTCGCCGGGACGATCTGGGCGGCCACGGCCTGCGGGGACAGGGTGGCGGCGTTCGCGGTGGCGGGCAGCACACCCGCGCCCAGGGCGGTCAGACCGGCGGCGCCGGCGAGAATCGCGGCGGAAGTGCGCATACGGAGCTTGAAAGTGGGCATGAAGAACAGGACCTCAATCGGGTTGGGCCGGGTCACGCCCCGCCTTGGACCATGGCCGGACAGGGGCCGAAATGGTCGTGGGGCGTGACCTGGCAGTAAGTCGCTACCGGCGGGACAGGTGCCGGTGCGGCTGACGACTGAGCCATTGTTGGCATGCCGGATCGGGCGTCGCCAAGACCCCCTTGTTACGACCCCCGGTCGTACGGGGGGCGGCCGCCGTGGATTCGAAGGGTCGGTTGCGCGGAGCGCGCCGACCGGCGGTGACCTGCGCGAACGCCCCGTCGGCGGGGCGGGGCGCGGGTGCCCGAGGCTTGCCACTATCGCCCGTCGTGGACCGCATTCCGGTGTGAGCGCACTCACCGTTTGGGCCGCTGAGGCCGTCACCCGCCGGTCTGCCGCCGGCACGTTGGGTACAGACGATCTCGCCGCCGTTGAGACCGGCGCCACACCCGTGGGGGCCCGGGGGAGACCGTCGGGCCCCGGCGGGGGTTCAGCGGAGGTCGCCGAGCCGGCGGTGACGCAGGGCCCGCGCCGCGAGGCGGTCCGGCTCCGGCAGCGCCGCCAGCCCGCCGAGCGCGGCACCGACCGCCCGTCCCAGCCGCGCGCAGAACGCCTCCGGCTCGTCCGCCGCGTCCGGCCGCTCCTCGACCACCTCGTCCACCAGCCCGACCTCCGCCAGGTGGCCCGCGCCGATGCCCTGGGAGCGGGCCAGCTCGGCGGCGTGCCCGCCGTCCCGGTGGACGATCGCGGACGCGCCCTCCGGTGGCAGCGGCGCCAGCCAGGCGTGCCCGGCGGCGAGCACCCGGTCGGCCGGGAGCAGCGCCAGCGCGCTGCCGCCCGAGCCCTGGCCGAGCAGCACCGCCAGGACGGGCGTGCGCAGCGCCAGCAGGGTGGTCAGGCAGTGCGCGATCTCGACCGCGATCCCGTCCAGCTCGGCCTGCGCGGACAGTTCGGCCCCGGCCGTGTCGACGACCGTGACCAGCGGCAGCCCCAGTTGCTCCGCCACCCGCGCGGTGCGCCGGACGGCCCGCAGGTCGGCGGCGGTGAACGGGCGCTCGTGCTCCGGGGTCTGCCGCTGCTGGCCGACCACCAGGACCGGCCGACCCCCGAGGACGGCGAGGGCGCGGACCAGCGCGCCGTCCCGCCCGCCGGGGGCGTCCAGCAGCACCAGTTCCTCGGCGGTGTGGCGCAGCAGCTCGCGGGTGCCCGGGCGGTCGGGGCGACGGGTGCGGCGGACGGAGTCCCAGGCGTCGGGGTGTTCGGCGGCCCCGTCGGGGGTGGGGTCGGGAGCGAGGCCGGGGCCGGGACCGGGGGCGCCGGTGCCGCTGGTGTCCGTGCTGCCCGGGGCGGGCGCGGTGGTGGCGAGGACGGCGAGCGTGCGGCGGACCAGTTCGCGCAGGTCCTGCGGCGGCACGACGGCGTCCACCAGGCCGCGTCCGGCGAGCGTCTCCGCCCGCTGCACGTCCGGGGGCAGTTCCACGCCGCGCAGTTCCTCGTACACGCGCGGGCCGAGGAAGCCGAGCCGGGCGCCCGGCTCGGCGAACACCAGCTGGCCGAGCGTGCCCCAGGAGGCGAAGACCCCGCCCATGGTCGGGTTCCGTAGATAGGTGAGATAGGGGAGACCGGCCGCGCGGTGCGCCTGGACGGCGGCGGTGATCCGCAGCATGCACAGGAAGGCCGCCGACCCCTCCTGCATGCGCGTCCCGCCGGAGACGGGCAGGGCGAGCAGTGGCAGCCGCTCGGCGGTGGCGCGCTCGACGGCGCGGGTGATCCGCTCGGCGGTGGCCACGCCGATCGAGCCGCCGAGGAAGCCGAACTCGGAGGCGACCAGCGCCACCGGCCGCCCGCCGACCAGGCCGGCACCGGTGAGGACGGCCTCGTCGAGACCGGTGCGTGCGCGGGCCCGGTCGAGCGAGGCGCGGTAGCCGGGGTCGGCCTGGTCGGTGGGCGGGTCGGCCGGCGGCTCGTCCCAGCCCTGGAAGGCGCCAGGGTCGACCAGCAGTCCGATCAGCTGCCGCGCGGTCAGCGGCGCGCCCGTGGCTGTGGCCGGGTGCGGTCCCGTGCCCGCGCTCGTGTTCGTCCCCGTGTTCATGCCCACCCCGTCAGCGGTCGTTCCGGTCCGACATGATCCGTCACTCTATGCGGCGCGACTGGAGCGGGGAGCGAACGTGAGGAAGCTGTGAGGAGCCGACAGCGGTCGGGTTGCTAGTTCGACGGCGGTCGACCCATGGGGTGTCCGGGCGGTTCGTGGACGGCGCCGGCCGGGCTCGGGTCGGAGCTGGGATACGGCTCAAGTCGCTGGTCAGACAGGTGAGTTACCCGTCGGTTAATAGTTTGTCGCAGGGCTTCCGGAGTTGTCGGTGGCTGGTCACACTGGTGGACATGACCCGCACTCTACGCGCGTGGAAGACCCGCGCTGCCGCCGTCACCGCCGTCGCCCTGATGACCCTCGCGCCCGTCGCCGTCGCCACCGAGGCGCACGCCGACGTGAGCGGCACGGTGTGTCTGTCCGCCCTCCCGCCCGAGGCGACCGACACCCTCAACCTGATCGCCACCGACGGGCCGTTCCCGTACTCCCAGGACGGCGTCGTGTTCCAGAACAGGGAGCACGTCCTGCCCAGCCAGTCCAACGGCTACTACCACGAGTACACCGTCATCACGCCCGGTGCCCCGACCCGCGGCACCCGCCGGATCATCACCGGCCAGGCGACCCAGGAGGACTACTACACCGGTGACCACTACGTCACGTTCTCGCTGATCGACCAGGGCTGCTGACACGCGCCCCACGCCCCTCCCGGCCCCGGCGCACGTCTCCGCCGGGGCCGCCGGAACGACGGGCCCGCCGGATCGCCGGATCGCCGGATCGCCGAGGGGCGGCCCCCGCCCGCCCCGGCGGCCCGCCGCGACCGGCCTCAGAGCTCGGACGGCCCCCAGGCGTCCACCACCAGCTCGTCCCCGACCCGCAGCGTGCCGGGCCGCAGCACCGCGAACTTGCTGCCGAACGCGACCCCGCCGACCGCCGCCCGGCGGTAGCCGGCCAGCGTCCGCAGCGGCTCCGGACCGGCCTTCGCGCCCGTCGACTGGTCGACCAGCGTCACCGAGCAGCGGATCGCGAGCTTGGCATAGGCCAACTCGGCGCCGCCCACGGTGATCCGGCGGGCCAGGTCCTCGGTGTGCGGTTCGTCCCAGCCGTCCACCACCAGGTTCGGGCGGAACCGGTCCGCCGGCACGGGGAGTCCGCCGCTCAGCGCGTTGAAGCGCTCCAGCGACGCGCGGGACAGCAGGTGCACCGCGCAGCTGTCGGCGTAGCCGGACGTGCCCGGTACCAGCCCGTCGGTCACCCGGTCGTGCTCCGGCGGCACCCGGACCAGCCGGCTGCGGGCACCCAGCACCCCGGACAGCCAGCCGGCCACCTCCTCGCCCTGGTCGATCCCGAAGAACGGGGCGCCGAACAGCTGCACCGCCCGGCGCGGACCCTCGGTGTCCACGGCGACGGTCACCGGCTCCACACCCGGGGCGTCGAGGGTCAGCCGGCGGCCGTCCTCCCCGACCGTCGGGCGGACCGTGGCCAGCAGGCGGTCCCGGCGCTGGGAGCGGAACACCCCGTCCTCGTCCACCACCATGAACGCCCGGTCGTGGGCCAGCCCCGCCGGAGTCAGCTCCGCCCGCGCCACCTCGACCCCGGCGCACCCCTTCACCGGGTAGTACCGCAACTCCACCACTTCGGCCATGGCCGCCCCCTCGACTCACCGCGGCCCCTCGCGAGCCGCTCCGGACCCCTCGCGGAATCAACGCCTCCGTAGGGTAGTTGACCGCCGCCCGACCACCCGCCCCCGGGATTGCTAGGGTCGGGACATGGCACCGAGCAGCGCGAACCCCCCGGGAAGGCTCCGGCGCGACGCCCAGCGCAACCGCGACCTGCTGCTCGCCGCCGCCCGCGGCATGTTCTCCCGGCACGGCCTCGACGTCCCGCTGGACCAGATCGCCAAGGAGGCCGGCGTCGGCAACGCCACCCTCTACCGCCACTTCCCGACCCGCGAGGCGCTGATCGGCGAGGTGTTCGCCGACGCCGCCGTCGGCCTGGCCGGGGCCGGCGAGGAAGCCCTCGCCGCCGAGGACGCCTGGACCGCGCTCGAACACTACTTCGAGCGCATCTTCGAACTCGTCGCCGCCGACCGGGGCATCAACGACCTCGTCACCCAGGCCATCCCCACCATCCCCGGCATGATCGAGATCAGCCGCCGGAACGCCGCCACCGTCGGCGCCCTCATCGCCCGCGCCCAGGACCAGGGCACCATGCGGCGCGACGTGGTCACCATGGACCTGCTCTTCCTGCTCGGCCCGCTCTGCCGCGCCCTGCCCGCCACCACCGACCTGCGCCCCGACCTCTGGCGCCGCTACCTCGCCCTGCTCCTCGACGGCTTCCGCACCCAGGCCACCCACCCGCTGCCGGTCCCCCCGATCGGCGAGGAACACCTGGACCGGATGTTCGCCGACCTCTGGGAAGCCGAACCACCGGAGGGATAGGCAAGCCGTTTCACACCGGGAAACGGTCGGCCTTCACCAGAGTGCCGTGACGAGGATGGAGGAGGATGTCCGGACTGCCCGTTGCGCTGCCGAGAGGTCACTGACGATGGCTGCGTACGTGCTGATTCCCGGGGCCGCGTCCGGCCCGTGGTACCGGCACCTGCTGGAGGCCGAACTGCGCCGGCGGGGCCACGACGTGGTGGCGGTGATGCCCGGCGACCACTGCCCCATGCCCGGCCACCCCGCAGAGCTGGCCGACCACCTGGAGGCGTACCGGACCGCGTCGTAGCGACCCCGGGGCATCAGGGACACGTACGGAACACCCGCGCGCGCGTCAGAGGCGTGTCAACGGGCGCCGGAGGTGCGGTGCCGGCCCGCTTTGCTGGAGGACGACAGCACAGCACGGCGGTACGGACCGAGAGGCGGGGCGCACCATGGCGGACAGCGAGATATCCGGCGCGGACGAGGCAGCGGAGCGGGCCGACCGCGCGGGCCGGATCGTCGTCGGCGTCAGCGGCTCGCTCGGCAGCCTCGCCGCCCTCCACCACGCCGTCGCCGAAGCCCACCGCACCGACGCCGAGGTCCTCGCCCTCCTCTGCTGGACCTCACCCGGCGAAGAGATCGGCTACCGCCGCACACCCTGCCCGGCCGCCATCACCGCCGGCCGCGACGCCGCCGTCGCCCGGCTCCGGCAAGCCCTCGACGAGGCCTTCGCCGGCCGCTACGCCGGAGTCCGGCTGCGCTGCCAGGCCGTCCGCGGCGACACCGGACACACCCTGGTCCGTTTCGCCGACCACCCCGACGACCTGCTCGTCCTCGGCGCGGGCAGCAGCCGCGGCTGCCTCTCCCGGGCGCTGCGCCCCTCCGTCACCGCCTACTGCGTCCGGCACGCGAGCTGCCCCGTCCTGGCCGTCCCCCGGCCGCCGCTGCAGCGCGACCTGGAGGCCATGGAACGCGGCCACGGCCTGCGCTCCCTCGTCGCGGGGCGGTAGGCCGCGCCCTGCCTGTGGTGCCGCTACCTACGACAGCCCGGCGGCCTCGGCGAGGACGGCGGCGGTCCGGCGGCCGGCACGCAGCACCGCTTCGGCGGTGGTGGGGAGGCAGCGGTCCGCCTCGGCGTCGTACACGGTCATGATGACGCCCGCGTGGTCGGTGGCGGGTTCGAGAACCCGTACCGCGGACATCTGCTTTGTCAGAGCAGCGCTCAGTTGCCGGGTGTGCTCGATGTCCAGCACCCCGTCCTCCGTGCCGTGGACCAGCCAGAGCGGGACGGGAGAGGGCTGCTCGGCCAGCAGGTCGAGAGGGGCGTCCCCGGTGGTGATCGCCGGGCGGGCGTAGCTGGAGGAGATGCCGACGGCGGCGATGGGACGCCGCTCGGCGGGGGTGTCGGGGTGGGTGGCCACGGCTATGGCCTCCCGGCCGCCCAGCGACCAGCCGGCCAGGATCAGGCGGTCCGGGTCCCCGCCGTACGCGGCGGCGGTGCGGCGGGCGTGGGCGAGCGAGGCGAGCAGCTCGGCGCGGCCGCCGTCAGGCCGGTCGGAGCGCCAGTCCGGGACGAGCACCAGCAGGCCGAGCCCGGCGGCCTCCCGGGCGAGCGGCCGCAGCACGTCGCGCTCGTCGGGGCCCCGGCCGTGCCACAGCAGTACGACGGGCGCGGGCCCGGCGGTGCCGGCGGACGGGCGGTGCACGTCCATGAGCCGTCCGTCGGCGTACGGGGTGGCCTCGGGTTGAGCGCTCGTCATGCGGGGTTCGCCTCCGGTTCGGTGACTGATCACGGAGCTGGTACTGTACTTCTCGTCGCGAGGGAGATGATTCCTCGCCAGGCGTCAGTGGTGCTACCAGAGCACGTCCTACTTTCAGTAGGAAGAGTCCGTGCGATCCGGGCCTGGCGCTCCAATTGTCGGACGGAGTCCGGTGCCTTTCAAAGGGTGCCGGGCCTTGTTTGCTTTTGGGGTGCGGGTTGGTCGGGGTTCGGTGTGTGGGTGTGGGGCTGGTATTGTTCTGGG
>NZ_JBWKER010000024.1:0-39266 GCF_056435345.1 Kitasatospora sp. NPDC043950 | reverse complement strand
GGGAGATGATTCCTCGTCAGGCGTCAGTGGTGCTACCAGAGCACGTCCTACTTTCAGTAGGAAGAGTCCGTGCGATCCGGGCCTGGCGCTCCAATTGTCGGACGGGGTCCGGTGCCTTTCAAAGGGTGCCGGGCCTTGTTTGCTTTTGGGGTGCGGGTTGGTCGGGGTTCGGTGTGTGGGTGTGGGGCTGGTATTGTTCTGGGTGTCGCGAGGGAGATGATTCCTCGTCAGGCGTCAGTGGTGCTACCAGAGCACGTCCTACTTTCAGTAGGAAGAGTCCGTGCGATCCGGGCCTGGCGCTCCAATAGTCGGACGGGGTCCGGTGCCTTTCTAAAGGTGCCGGGCCTTGTTTGCTTTTGGGGAGGCGATCTCCGTGCTCGGTCGGACGGCGACGTCGGTGATCCTGTCCTCCCCGGTGGAGCAGCGGGTCCTGCTGCCCTCGGAATAGCCCCGGCCGGAAGCCCGGAAGCCCGGAAGCCCGGAAGCCCGGAAGCCCGGAAGCCCCGGCCTGGGCCGGGCCGGGGCTCAGGACGGCTGGCGGTCGGAACCGAGTTCGCGGGAGATCCGCAGCCCGGCCTGGGCGACGACGGGGCCGAGGGCGCGGACGCGGGCGGCGGTCATGCGGGAGGTCAGGCCGGAGACCGACAGGGCGGCGGTGACCTCGCCGGCGTGGTCGAAGATCGGTGCGGCGACGCAGCGGACCTCGGGTTCGTTCTCGCGGTCGTCGATGGAGTAGCCGCGGGCGCGGATCCGGGCGAGGTCGGCGCGCAGCCGGGTCTCGTCGGAGATGGTCCAGGCGGTGACCGGGCGCAGGCCTGCGGCGACGACCTCGGTGACGGCCTCGTCGGGCAGCCAGGCGAGGATGGCCTTTCCGGTGGCGGTGCAGTAGGCGGGGGCCCGGCTGCCGACGCGGGAGGCCATGCGGACGTTGGTCTCGTCCTCGACCTTGTCCAGGTAGACGATTCCGGGGGCCTGCCAGACGGTCAGGTGGACGGTCTCGCCGGCCTCGCGCTGGAGTCGGCGCAGGTGTTCGGCGGCGACGCTGCGCAGGTCGAGGGTGGAGAGGTAGGCCTGGCCAAGGCGCAGCGAGCCGTGGCCGAGCCGGAACCAGCCGGTCTCGCGGTCGCGGTCGAGGAGGTGCTCGTCGAGCAGCGGGCCCGCGAGCCGCAGCACGGTGCTCTTGTTGAGGCCGAGCGCTTCGGCGAGTTGGGCGAGCGGGACGCCGCGCCCGTCGCTGTGGTCGCGGACGTGGCCGAGGACGGCGAGCGCGCGGCGCAGCGAGGACGACTGGTTGCGTTCGGTCGCGGGTTTGCGCCCGGCGGCTGCGCCCGAGGGTCGTTCGGCCGCAGCGCCGGTGGGTCCGTCGGCCGCCGTGCCCGCGGGCCGCTCGGTCTCCGCGTCGGGCCCCGTCTCCGTCATGGGTGGTCCGTCCCTGTCTCGTTCCGCTGCCGAGTGCCAGCGCCGTGTACTGCAGCCGTGTGCTGCTGCCGCGTGCTGCCGGTGTTCCCCCCGCTCGACGGCGGCGGTTGTCAGAAGGTACCCGTTCGCGTCCGCAACGCCACTTCTTCGACACAACGTTGTGCAGTGCAAAACTTCCCGAACCCCCTCTTGTTGGCGCCGATCGCCCGCGCTTAACGTCCCTGCCATCGAGCAGGCGACGCCGCCCCACCCGAACGGTCCGCCCTGCCGTACCCCCGTACCGGCCTGCCCGGGACGCCCCCCAACGCGTCCGGGCCGTCCTCCACCCACACCCACCATCGGCCCCGGTCAGGGCCTGCTTCGACGTACCCGTCCCCAGCGGCGCACGTCTCGGCGGCAACTGTCGGGAGGGGAGGTTCTCCACCCATGCGACTCATCAGACGGACTGCCGCGGCCGCCGTGCTCGCCGCCAGCTGCCTCGCCGCGACCGCCTGCGCGCCGGGCACCGCCGCGCCGGCCGGCGACAAGGCCGCCGACGACCGGACCGGCACCCTCCAGGTCTGGCTGTACAACGAGGCGGGCAACGCGGCCAAGGAGGCCGTGGTCGGCAAGGCGGTGAGCGAGTTCCAGGCCTCCCACCAGGGCGTCACCGTCAAGGTCAGCTACATCGACACCGACGCCTCCGCCCGCGCGGCCAAGATGAAGGGCGCCTTCAACGACCCGGGCAGCGCCCCGGACCTGGTCGAGTTCGGCAACACCGACCTCCCCGGCTACGTCGCGGCCGGCGGCCTCGCCGAGATCGGCGCCGACCTCGACAAGTGGCAGGACAAGGGCGACCTCGACCCGGCGATCGTCAAGACCGCCGTGGTGGACGGCAAGACGTACGGCCTGCCCTGGTGGGTCGCCGTGCGCGCGCTCTACTACCGCAGCGACCTGTTCACCGAGGCCGGGCTGACCCCGCCGACCTCGTACGCCGAACTTGTCACCGCCACCCAGAAGATCCACGCCGCGAACCCCGACACCTTCGGCATCGCCGTCGGCGGCAAGTACACCTTCGGGGCGCTGCCGTTCGTCTGGGACGCGGGCGGCGACATCGCCGCCAAGGACGGTTCCGCGTACAAGGCGGCCATCAACTCGCCCGCCTCGCAGGCCGGGATCAAGCGCTACACCGATCTCTTCGGCGCCGACGGCTGCCCCGCCCAGCAGTGCGCCGACCTCACCGGCGGCAAGACCGTCGACCTGTTCGCGGCCGGCAAGTCGGCGATGGCGATCCTGCCCAACTCCAGCCGCAGCAAGGTCGACGGGGGCCCGGTGAAGGGCAAGTACGGCGTGGTGCCGCTGCCCGGGGAGAAGGCCGGCTCGATCGCCCCGGCGTTCGCGGGCGGCAACAACCTCGGCGTGATGAAGGCGGCCAAGCACCGCACGCTCGCCCTTGAATTCGCCGAACTGCTGGCGGGCCCGGCGTACCAGGAGCAGATGTACGACGCGATGGGCAACCTGCCGACGCTCAAGTCCGTCAGCGGCAAGGTCGCCGCCAAGGACGCCTTCCTGAAGCCGTTCACCGACACCATCGCGGCCGGCACCAGGTTCGTCCCGCTCGACCAGGCGTGGGCGCAGATCGACGCCCAGGCGGTGATCCCGACCATGCTGCAGCAGGTGGTCACCGGCAAGGCGGACGTGGCGAAGGCCTCGGGCGACGCCGCGAACCAGATCACCTCGGCCTTCGCCGCGCACTGACGGCGGCCGCGCACCCGCCTCCGACCCCCGGCCCCGCCTCCAACCCCCGTACCAACCCCTGGTTCCGTACCACCTCCTGGTCCCGCACCGACCTCCTGGTCCGCGGAAGAGAGCAGGTCCCGCACGTGTCCGCATCCACCACGACCGCCCCGACGGCGCCGCCTTCCCCGCGCGGGCGCCGTGGGGGCACGGCGCCGGCCGCACCCTCGGGCGGCCGGCGCCGCCGGCCCCCGCTGCTGCTGCTCCTGCCGGCCGCGGTCATCCTGATCCCGCTGGTCGCCTACCCGATCTACCAGCTGGGCCTGCTGTCCGTGCTGGACTTCGGGCAGGCCCAGGCCTCCGGGGGCGCCCCGACCTCCTTCGTCGGCTTCGGCAACTATTCGAAGATCCTGAGCGACGGCCAGTTCTGGTCGGTGCTGCTGCAGACGGTCGGGTTCGCCGCGTTCTGCGTGGTCGCCACCCTGGCCGTCGGCGCGACCCTCGCCGTCCTGCTGACCAAGGTCGGGCGGTGGCCCCGGCTGGTGCTGACCACCGCCGCGATGGCGGCCTGGGCGGCTCCGGCGATGACCGGTTCGACGGTGTGGAGCTTCCTGTTCGACACCAACCTCGGCCTGGTCAACCACACGCTGGTGAAGCTCGGGCTCACCGGCTTCCACGAGTTCAACTGGTTCTACGACAAGTGGACGGCGTTCCTGATCGTCGGCGCCGTCGTGGTGTGGCACTCCTTCCCCTTCGTGATGGTCACCCTCTACGCGGGGATCCGGGCGATCCCGGAGGAGATCATGGAGGCCGCCGCCCTGGACGGCGCCAACACCTGGACGACCTTCCGCCGGATCACCGCGCCGATGCTGCGGCCGATCCTGACCATCGTGGTGATCCAGTCGGTGATCTGGGACTTCAAGGTCTTCACCCAGATCTACGTGATGACCGAGGGCGGCGGCATCGCCGGCCAGAACCTGGTGCTCAACGTGTACGCGTACCAGAAGGCGTTCGCCTCCTCGCAGTACGGGCTCGGCGCGGCGATCGGCGTGATCATGCTGCTGATCCTGGTGATCCCGACGGTCCTCTACATCCGCACCCTGCGACGGACGGGGAACGAACTGTGAGCGCCCTGAACCCCGTCCGGGACTCCCGGACCGGCACCGGCGGAACCGGCACCGCCCGGAGCCGCACCACCCGCAACACCCGCGGCCGTTGGCGGCTCGCCGCCAACACCGGCGCGATCGTGCTGGCCATGGTCACCGCCTTCCCGATCTTCTGGATGGTGCTGTCCGCCTTCAAGCCCAAGGGCGAGGTGCGGTCGCTGGATCCGAAGCCGTGGACGGCGCACCCCACGCTGGAGAGCTTCCGCCAGGTGCTCAGCGTGGACGGCTTCGGCCGGTACTTCGTGAACAGCCTGGTGATCGCGGTGTCGGTGGTGGTGCTCTCGGCCGTCGTGGTGTTCCTGGCGGCGGTGGCCGTGACCAGGTTCCGGTTCAGGTTCCGCACCACCATCATGGTGATGTTCCTGATCGCCCAGATGATCCCGGTCGAGGCGCTCACCATCCCGCTGTTCTTCATGTTCCGCGACGCCGGCCGGTTCGCGCCGGGCATCGGGCTGAACACCCTCGCCTCGCTGATCCTGGTGCAGTTGGCGTTCTCGCTGCCGTTCGGCATCTGGATGATGCGCGGCTTCGTCGCGGCCGTCCCGGTGTCGATCGAGGAGGCCGCGCAGATCGACGGCGCCAGCCGCACCCGCATCCTGTGGCGGATCCTGCTGCCGCTGGTGGCCCCGGGCCTCGCCGCGACCAGCGTGTTCTCCTTCATCGCCGCGTGGAACGACTTCGTCTTCGCGAAGACCTTCATCATCAGCGCCACCCAGAACCAGACCCTGCCGTCCGCGCTGCTGGTCTTCTTCAAGCCGGACGAGAACGACTGGGGCGGCATCATGGCGGCGTCGACGCTGATGACGGTGCCGGTGCTGATCTTCTTCATCGCGGTCCAGCGCAAGCTGGTGTCCGGGCTGGCGGGCGCGGTGAAGGACTGACGCCGGCCGGCGTGGTGAAGGACTGAGGCCGACCGGGGCGGTCGGGCGGGCTCCCCCCGTCCGGCCGCCCTGCGATCGTGCCACGCCGTGCGGCCGGTACCGGACGCCGATCCGCGGGCCCACCGGCCGGGCCGTCCTCGGGACGGCGGTTAGGCTTCCGCCATGCCTGGCCGGCACCGGTGGACGGGGCTCCCCTCCCCGGTGCGGCGGCCGGTGATCAGCCACCGCGACGGCGGCTCCGCCGCACAGATGGGGAAGACGATGAGCAAGCCCACGAGGACGGCCGCGCAGCCGCCGGCGGCA
Organism: Kitasatospora sp. NPDC043950; assembly: GCF_056435345.1. Lineage (NCBI taxonomy): Bacteria > Bacillati > Actinomycetota > Actinomycetes > Kitasatosporales > Streptomycetaceae > Kitasatospora > Kitasatospora sp. NPDC043950. The sequence continues at coordinate 33,781 of NZ_JBWKER010000024.1, read as the reverse complement.
CCCGGTGCCGACAGTCACGACCTGATCCGCGTGCACGGCGCGCGCGAGAACAACCTCAAGGACGTCAGCGTCGAGCTCCCGAAGCGGCGGCTGACGGTGTTCACCGGCGTCTCCGGCTCCGGCAAGAGCTCCCTGGTGTTCGACACGATCGCCGCCGAGTCGCAGCGGCTGATCAACGAGACCTACAGCGCCTTCGTCCAGGGCTTCATGCCGACCCAGGCGCGGCCCGAGGTCGACGTACTGGAGGGGCTGACCACCGCGATCATCGTCGACCAGCAGCGGATGGGCGCGGACCCCCGCTCCACGGTCGGCACCGCCACCGACGCCAACGCGATGCTGCGGATCCTCTTCAGCCGGCTCGGGCAGCCGCACATCGGCTCGCCCAAGGCGTTCTCCTTCAACGTCCCCTCGATCAGCGGGGCGGGCGCCGTCACCGTCGAGCGCGGCGGGAAGACCGTCAAGGAGCGGCGCAGCTTCAGCATCACCGGCGGCATGTGTCCGCGCTGCGAGGGCCGCGGCAGCGTCTCCGACATCGACCTCACCCAGCTCTTCGACGACACCAAGTCGATCTCCGAGGGCGCGATCACCATCCCCGGCTGGAAGACCGACAGCTGGTGGACGGTGGGGATCTACGCGAACTCGGGCTTCCTCGACCCGGACAAGCCGATCCGCAAGTACACCAAGAAGGAGATGCAGGACTTCCTCCACCGCGAGCCGACCAAGGTCAAGGTCAACGGGGTCAACCTCACCTACGAGGGGCTGATCCCGAAGATCCAGAAGTCGATGCTCACCAAGGACCGGGACGCGCTGCAGCCGCACATCCGGGCGTTCGTCGACCGGGCGGTCACCTTCACCGCCTGCCCCGACTGCGGTGGCACCCGGCTCAGCGAGGCGGCCCGGTCGTCGCTGATCGGCGGGACCAGCATCGCCGACGCCTGCGCGATGCAGATCAGCGACCTGGCCGCCTGGGTCCGCGACCTCGACGAGCCGGCCGTGGCGCCGCTGCTCGGGACCCTGCGGCACACCCTCGACTCGTTCGTGGAGATCGGGCTGGGCTACCTCTCGCTCGACCGGCCGTCCGGCACGCTGTCCGGCGGCGAGGCGCAGCGGGTCAAGATGATCCGGCACCTCGGCTCGGCGCTCACCGACGTCACGTACGTCTTCGACGAGCCCACCACCGGCCTGCACCCGCACGACATCCAGCGGATGAACGAACTCCTGCTGCGGCTGCGGGACAAGGGCAACACGGTGCTGGTCGTGGAGCACAAGCCGGAGACCATCGCGATCGCCGACCACGTCGTCGACCTCGGACCCGGCGCCGGGACGGCGGGTGGCTCGGTCTGCTTCGAGGGCACCGTCGAGGGGCTGCGGTCCAGCGGCACCGTCACCGGCCGCCACTTCGACGACCGGGCCGCGGTCCGCAAGGCGGTGCGCGAGCCGAACGGCACCCTGGAGATCCGCGGCGCGAGGGCGAACAACCTGCGCGACGTCGACGTCGACATCCCGCTCGGGGTGCTGACCGTGATCACCGGCGTCGCCGGCTCCGGGAAGAGCTCGCTGGTGCACGGCTCGATCCCCACGGGCGCGGGCGTGGTGTCCGTCGACCAGGGCGCCATCCGCGGCTCCCGGCGCAGCAACCCGGCGACGTACACCGGGCTGCTGGAGCCGATCCGCAAGGCCTTCGCGAAGGCCAACGGCGTCAAGCCGGCCCTGTTCAGCGCCAACTCCGAGGGCGCCTGCCCCAACTGCAACGGCGCCGGGGTGGTCTTCACCGACCTGGCGATGATGGCCGGCGTGGCCAGCACCTGCGAGGAGTGCGAGGGCAAGCGCTACCAGGCCTCGGTGCTGGAGTACCACCTCGGCGGCCGCGACATCAGCGAGGTGCTCGCGATGCCGGTGACCGAGGCCGAGGAGTTCTTCGGCACCGGCGAGGCCCGCATCCCGGCCGCGCACCGCATCCTCGCCAACCTCGCCGACGTCGGGCTCGGCTACCTCAGCCTCGGCCAGCCGCTCACCACGCTGTCCGGCGGCGAGCGGCAGCGGCTCAAGCTGGCCACCCACATGGCCGAGAAGGGCGGCGTCTACGTCCTCGACGAGCCGACCACCGGCCTGCACCTCGCCGACGTCGAGCAGTTGCTCGGGCTGCTCGACCGGCTGGTGGACTCCGGCAAGTCGGTCATCGTCATCGAGCACCACCAGGCGGTGATGGCGCACGCCGACTGGATCATCGACCTCGGCCCGGGCGCCGGCCACGACGGCGGCCGGATCGTCTTCGAGGGCACGCCCGCCGACCTGATCGCCGCCCGCTCCACCCTCACCGGCGAGCACCTCGCGGCCTACGTCGGGGGCTGACGGCCCCGGCGTTCGACCCCTTCGGCGTTCGACCCCTTCGACGGTCGAACGCTTCGGCGGCAGGGCGGTGCCACGCCCCGGGCACTACCCTGCTGCCATGGCGATCCACGGCTTCGGGGCCACCGAGTTCCAGCTCGTGCTGCTGCGCCGGATGGCCGACTTCAACCCGGAACCGGTCGAGCAGGCCGTGCGGCGGCTCGGCGCGACCCGGGCCGCCATGCGGGAGGCGAACAAGCGCTGGCAGGCGATGGTCCGCTCGCCCCGGTTCCCACGCGGCGCCGACCGCTGCGCCGCCGTCCTCGGCCCGCCGCAGGCGGTGGTGCCGCGCCGGATCGGGGACCTCGCCTGCACCGCGCGGCAGTGGGCGCTGCCGCTCTGGCCCGAGCTGCGCTTCGAGAGCCTGCTCGGTCCGGCGCAGGCCGGTCGGCCGCTGCTGAACGAGTGGCTGGTGCGCGGACCGGACGCCCCGGCGCCCGGGCTGCGCACCCTCGCCGACCTCGCGCCGTGGAGCTGCGTGGTCGCCGACCTGGGCGCCGCGTTTCCGCCCGCCCGGCCGCGCGAGGGCAGCGCGCCGACCCGCTTCCAGCTCGACTTCACCGCCCCGGACGCCGACGGGCGGGCGCGCCCGTGCACCGCCGACTTCACCTGGGGGCTGCTCCAGGAGGTCCGGCCGGACGGTCCTTAGGCCTGGGCCGGGTGGACGGTCCGCCCGCCGACGACCGTGCGCTCGGGCCGCAGCTCGCGCAGCACGTCCACCGGGCAGCTCAGCGGATCGACCGGCCACACCGTCAGATCGGCCAGCGCCCCCGGCCGCAGGCTGCCGCGTTCGGCGCTCTCGCCCATCAGCCGGGCCGCGTGGACGGTGTGCAGCGCGACCGCCTCGGCCCGGTCGACGGCGTGCTCGGGCCCCACCACCCCGGCGGTGGTCCGGCGGGTCGTCATGCCCCACACCGACACCATCGCGCCGTACGGGCCGACCGGGAAGTCCGAGCCGGCGGCCAGCAGCGCGCCCTCGTCGAGCCATTCGCGCAGCGGGAAGATCCCGGCGGTCCGCTCCTCGCCCCAGGCCCGCTGCTGGGCGAGCGCGCCGTCGTGCAGCAGCGGGTGCTGCACGGTGACGGGTACGCCGAGCGCGATCGCCCGGGCCCGCTGGTCGGCCCGGGCCAGTCCGCCGTGCTCGACCACCAGCGTGCCGGGCGGCAGGCCGGGGCGCTGGTCGAGCACCTCCTCGAAGACGTCCAGCAGGGTGCGCAGGCCGCGGTCGCCCCAGGCGTGCACGCCGACCCGCCAGCCGCGCCCGACCACCCGGTCGACGGCCGCGACCAGCTCCTTCGGCTCCCAGAGCAGCCGGCCGTGGTAGCAGGGCCGGTCCTGGTACGGCTCCTCCAGCGCGCCGGCCTCGAAGCCGCCGTCGATGCCGAACTTCACCCCCCACAGCCGCAGCAGGTCGTCGTCCTCGCCGGCGGCGCGCCAGGCGTCCATCCGGTCCAGCAGCTCGTCGACCTGCTCGGGGGTGCGGGCGGCGAAGCCGGAGACCAGCGCCCGGACCCGGACGGCGAGCGCGCCGGCGGCCCGGGCCGCGAGCAGCACGTCGAGGTCCTCGACCGGGACGAGGCAGTCGCGGACGGTGCCGATGCCGGTGGCGGCGTAGCCGGCGGAGGCGGCGCGCAGGCCGGCCACCCGTTCGGCGAGCGCGGGGCGCGGCAGCATCCGCTCGACCAGTTCGACCGCCTTGTTGACCAGCCGCCCGGTGAGTCGCCCCCGGTCGTCGCGTTCGAGCAGGCCGCCGGGCGGGTCGGGGGTGTCGGCGGTGATGCCGGCGAGGCGCAGCGCGGCCGAGTTGAGCACCATGTTGTAGGCGCCGCGGCGGACCAGGACGGGGTGGTCGGCGGTGGCCTCGTCCAGTTCCGCGGTGGTGGGCAGCCGCTGCTCGGCGAGCAGCACCTCCTGCCAGTTGACGGTGGTGTGGATCCACTGGCCGGGCGGGGTCTGGGCGGCGCGTTCGCGGATCAGGCCGAGGAACGCGGCGAGGTCGCGCGCCCGGTGGACGGGGACGCCGTGGACGCTGTGGCCGGCCAGGATCAGGTGGGTGTGGGTGTCGTCGAAGGCGGGCAGCACCGTCGCGGCGGGGGCGTCCAGGACCTCGGTGGCCGGTCCGACCAGGTCGTCCAGGCCGTGCGGGTCGGGGGACAGGGCGGTGATCCGTGCCCCGGTGACGGCGATCGCCCGCTGCGGCGGCCGGCCGGGGACGAGGGTGTGGACGGCGGCGGCGCGGACGAGGAGGTCGGCGGGGGCGGGGTCGGTCATCGCGGCTCCTGGTGGGGTGGGGCGCCGGCCGACAGGCCGGTGACCTTCTCGACGTGCCGCAGGCTGGGCTCGGCGAGCAGCGCGTGCAGCTCGGTGAAGACGGCCCGCGCGGCGACGGCGTTCCAGTCGGCGGGCAGCAGCGGTTCGGGCAGGCCCGGGTCCAGGTAGGGCAGCCGGCGCCACTGGGTGAGCATCGGGACGTAGTCGCGGAACGCCTCGACCGGGTCGACCCGCGGCCGGCCGCGCAGTTCGGCGGCGACCGGGCGCCAGGCGTCGTCGAAGGCCGCGTACTGCGCCTCGATCGCCGGGAAGTCCCACCAGCCGGCCACCGCGGTGCGCAGTTCGGCGAAGCCCGCGTACTCGGCGGACAGGAACAGGTGCACGTAGGCGCTCAGCCCGAGGCGCTCCAGCAGCCGCCGGGCGTCCGGCAGCAGCCGGGCGGGCGCCAGCCAGACGCCGGGGGCGGCGTTGCCGAAGCCGAGCCAGCTCAGCCGGGAGCGCAGCTGGTGGCGGTGGGCGCGCTCGGACTCGGGCACCGAGAAGACCGCGACCACCCAGCCGTCGGCGAGTTCGGCGGGCTCCAGGCTGTGGAAGATCCGGCGGTCGCCCTCCTCGAAGACCGGGTCCATCGCCGGGGCGAGCCGGTAGCCGGTGCCGTCGCGGCGCTCCTGGAACAGGGTGCCGGCCTTCTTCAGCCGGGAGATGGCCGAGCGCACCGCCGGGCCGTCGACGTCGAGTTCGGCCATCAGCGCGATCAGGTCGGCGATCGAGATCCAGCCGCCGAGGCGGCGCACGAACTCGCCGTACACGGTGTGGATGAGCGAGCTGGGCCGGGTCGTGCTCTCCGACATGGTGCGCCTCCTCCCCGGCAGCTCGTGGTGATCATAGCGGTGGGAGCCCGGCGTCAGGCCTGGGCGTAGGCGCCGGAGAGCAGGTGCCCGGCGCCGGGGGCGACGGCCGGCAGGCCGAGGGCGCGCAGCAGTTGGTGGGCGGTGCAGATCGCCGCCGAGACGACCGGCTTGCCGAGCTGCTGTTCGGCTTCCTCGACGGCGGACAGCGAGGGCAGCTGCACGCAGGCCGAGAGCACCACCGCGTCGGCCTCGGCGTGGGCGAGACGCCGGGCGATGGCGGGGAGCCGCGCCGGGTCGTGGGCGGCCACGTCGAGGTTGTCGGGGATCTCCAGGGCCGCGTAGTCGAGCACTTCGATGCCCTCGTGGGCCAGGTAGTCGACCACGGTCCGGGCCAGCGGCCGCAGGTACGGGGTGACGAGGGCGACCTTCTTGGCGCCGAGCGTGTGCAGGCCGGTCACCAGGGCGCCCGCGCTGGTGACCACGGGGGCGGGGGCGCCGTTCTCGGCGGTGCGCCGGTGCAGGCGCTGTTCGGCCTCGCGGTGGTAGCCGGGGCCGGTGGCCATCACGGCGACCAGGCAGGCGTAGCCGAGCACGTCGACCCGGGCGTCGGAGAGTTCGGCCGCGCAGCGGTCGGACTCGGCGTCCATGGCGCGCAGTTGCTCGGGGGTGACCCTGGTCATCCGCATCCGGCTGGAGTGGAAGGTGAACCGCTCGGGCGCGACCGCCTCGCGGGCCCGCAGCAGGGCGGGGACCTCGGTCTCCATGGTGACGTTGGAGCTGGGGACGATCTGGCCGATCCGGTAGGTGGTCATGGGGTGCTGGGGCTCCTCTCGGGAGCTGGCCGGGGTGGGGTGCTCCGCTCAGCGGGCGTCGACCACCGGGTTGGCGAGGGTGCCGATCCGCTCGATGGTGGCCTCGACCAGGTCGCCGGGCTGGAGGAACTGCGGCGGCACCAGGCCGGCGCCGACGCCGGACGGGGAGCCGGTGGCGATCACGTCGCCCGGTTCGAGGGTGACGCCGGAGGAGATGTCGGCGATCAGGCGGGCGATGCCGAACAGCATGTGGCGGGTGTTGGAGTCCTGTCGCAGCTCGCCGTTGACCCTGAGTGAAAGGTCGAGGTCCTGCGGGTCGGGGATCTCGTCGGCCGTGACCACGACCGGGCCGAACGGCGCGTAGCTGTCCTGTCCTTTGGAGAAGAACCACTGCCCGGAACGGCGCTGGTCGCGGGCGCTGACGTCGTTGACGATGCTGTAGCCGAAGACGTGCCGCCAGGCGTCCCGCTCGGCCACCCGGAAGGCCGGCTCGCCGATCACCACGGCGAGTTCGCACTCCCAGTCGAGCTGCTTGGTCAGGTCGGCGTTGTGCCGGATGGGCTGGCCCGGGCCGGTGACGGCGGTCGCGGGCTTGCTGAACAGCACCGGCCGGTCGGGCAGTTCGCGCTCGGTGTCCAGGGTGCGGTGCGATTCGGCGACGTGCTCCACGTAGTTGAGGCCGACACCGACGATCTTGCCGGGCCGCAGGGGCGCGCGCAGCGAGACCTCGGCGAGCGGGCGGACGGCGGGGTGGCCGGGCCCGGCGTGGGACAGCAGCGTGCGGGCGGTGGCCAGCGCGGCCTCGCCGGCCCGGACCAGGTCGAGCAGGCCGTCGGGCAGCCGGGCGCCGGCGGCGGTGGCGAGGGCGGTCAGGTCGGCGACCTGGTCGCCGAGCCGGGCGCCGAGGCGCGGGGTCTCGTCGCCGTCCGCGCAGTAGGTCAACAGGTGCATGGTCGGGGCTCCTCGGGGTTGCCGGGCGGTGGTGGGGCGCGTGTCCGGTGGGTCAGGCCGGGCCCTGGTGCCCGTCGTGCGCCGGGTGGGCCTCCTCGCGGTAGAGGCCGAGCGAGTGCATCACCGGGAAGTCGTTGAAGGAGAACAGGCAGGCGTCCTCGCCGGGGTCGAGGTTCGCGTGCTCGTGCCAGGCCCAGGACGGGACGACGAAGACGTCGCCCTGCTGCCACTCGAAGCGCCGCCCGGCGATCACCGAGACGCCGCGCCCCTTGGCCGCCGTGTAGACCACCGAGCCGGTGTGGCGGTGGGCGCGGGTGGCCTGGCCGGGGCGCAGCAGTTGCAGGTGGGCGGCCATGGTCGGCATCACCGGGCCGCCGGTGACCGGGTTGGTGTACTCCATGATGACGCCGTCGTACGGCGATCCCCCGGTGGCGCGGGCGAGTCGGCACAGCGCGTGGTAGCTCGGCTCCCAGGGCCAGCCGAGCAGGGGGGAGTAGGGCCTGCTCCAGGTCTCGACGCCGTACGGGAGCAGGTTGCCGCCGTAGCTCAGCAGCGAGGAGTTCACCACCGGGCCGGGCCGCTGGTACAGCTCCGGGTGGACCTCGTAGAAGTTCGCGTCGAGCATGTTGACCAGCGGGATGTCCAGGCCGTCCTGCCAGATCACCGGGGCGTCGTCGGACTCGTTTCCGTGCTCGTGCCAGGAGTTGTTGGGCGTGATGGCGAAGTCGCGCGGGCCGACCCTGAGCTTCTGGCCGTCCACGACCGTCCAGGCGCCGGTGCCCTCGTGGACGAAGCGCAGGGCGGCGGCCTGGTGGCGGTGCGCGGTCATCGCCTCGCCGGGGCCCATGATCTGGAGGCCGGTGTACAGCAGGCCGACGGCGGCGCTCAGTTCGCGGCGCCCGGGGTTGACCAGCATCACCACCCGGCGGCCGGCGTCGTCGGCCTTGACCAGCGGCAGCGCCTTGCGGACCAGCGGGCGCAGGTCGGCGTAGCGCCAGAGCACCGGCACCGACTTGGGCTGCGGGTACCAGGGCTCGATCTCGTTCGCCACCGTCCACAGGGCGCCGGCCTCGTGCTCGGCCAGTTCCTCGTAGTAGGCGGTGAGTTCGGGGCTGTCGGTGACCCTGGCGCGGCCGAGCTGGTCGTCGTCGTGGTCGGCCGTGCGGCCCTGGTCGGTGGTGCCGTGGGGGTTGGCGGTGCCGTGGGGGTCGGTGGTGCCGTGGCGGTCGGTCGTGCCGTGGCGGTCGGTCGTGCCGTCGTCGCTGGTCATGCCTGCTCCTCCGGGAACACCAGCGGCCGCAGCGGGCGGTTGTCCACGTGCAGCCGGAAGACGTCGAAGCGGTTGTAGTGGCCGACGATGTCGTGCATCTGCTTGGGTTGGATGCACCGGCCGAGGTCGATCTCGGCGTAGACGATGCCCTCCTCGTCCACCAGCGGCTCGCCCACCGGGCGTCCGTCGGGGCCGAAGATGCCGGACAACGCGCTGCGCGGGCGGGCGAGTTGCTTGCGCACCTGGTGGTCGTCGCCGGCGATCAGGTCCACCATCTCGGGCGAGATGGTGGAGCAGGAGACCACGGTGAACAGCTTGCCCTCGAAGCAGTGCGCGGCGGCGCGCAGCGCGATCGCCTCCGCCATGTCGTAGTCCTCGGGGGCCACCGGCAGGGCGATGTAGCTGGCGGCGTGGACGAGTTCGCCCTGGGCCAGCAGGGTGAAGCGGGCCAGGGTGTTGGTGTTCTCGCCGCAGGCGAGCGCGCCGAGCGGGCCGACGGCCGTGCGGTGCACCCGCAGGGAGCTGCCGTCGCCGGGCGTCCAGGTCAGCTTCTCGGCCCAGGTCGGCACCAACTTGCGGTGCACGGCGAGGAGTTCTCCGTCCGCGCCGATGATCAGCAAGGTGTTGTGGAGCACCCCGAGGCTGTGTTGGCCGCGTTCGTTGACGCCGATCACCAGCACCACGCCGGCCTGCCGGGCGGCGGCGCGCAGCGTGTCGACGTACGGGCCGGGGACGTCGACGGCGGCGCGGTAGAGGCGCTCGTACCAGGGCGAGCCCTGCACCGGGTTCATCGTCCAGTTCCAGTACGGGTAGCCGGGGACGAAGACCTCGGGGAAGACCACCAGGGCGGCGCCGTGGCCGGCCGCCTCGTGGATCAGGGCGACGGCCTTGTCGACGGTGGCGGCCGGGTCCAGGTAGACGGGGGCGGCCTGGACGGCCGCGGCGGTGAAGCGGGGCAGGTCGGGCATGGTTCCTCCTCGGCTGCTCAGCGCGGTTCGGGGGTGGGCGGCGGCCAGCGGCGGTGCACCGGCGCGGCGGGCTCGGCGAGCAGGTGCAGGCGCGGTGCGACCCGGTCGGCGTTCGGGCCCGGTGGTCTGCGGCTGCCCGCCGACCAGGGGCCGGGCCAGTGCGCGCCCGGCCCGGTGTAGCCCTGCTCGGCGGCGGCGTGCAGCGTCCAGAGCGGGTCGTACAGCTGGGCCCGCCCGATCGCGACCAGGTCGGCCCGCCCGGCCAGGAGCACGGAGTTGGCGTCGTCGTGCCCGGAGATCGCGCCGACCGCGATGGTCGGCAGGCCGGTGGCGGCGCGGATCAGCTCGGCGAACGGGGTCTGGTACCCGCGTCCGTACGGCGGCCGCTGGTGGGCGACCACCTCGCCGGTGGACACGTCCACCGCGTCCGCCCCGCCGTCGGCCAGCGCGCGGCCGATCGTGACGGCCTCCGGTCCGGTGGTGCCGCCGGGCGCCCAGTCGCAGGCCGAGATCCGCACCAGTAGCGGCCGCCCGGCAGGCCAGACCGCGCGGACGGCCGCCAGCACCTCCAGCGGCAGCCGCAGCCGGTGCGCGAGCCGGCCGCCGTAGCGGTCGGTGCGGTGGTTGGTCAGCGGTGAGAGGAAGCCGGAGAGCAGGTGGCCGTGGCCGAACTGCAGCTCCAGCGCGTCGAAGCCGGCCCGTGCCGCGCGTTCCGCCGACTCGGTGAAGTCCGATACCACGGTGGCCAGTTGGGTGGCGGTGGCCGCGTGCGGGGGAGGGCTGTCCGGGCCCCAGGGGAGCGGGGAGGCGGCGAGCAGCGGCCAGCCGTCGGCGAGTGGACGCCCGATCCCGTCCGGGCCGGGTGCGGCGGTGGCGCCCCGGCGGCCGGCGTGGGTCAGCTGGAGGCCGACCGGGGTGTCGCTCACCGCGCGGACGGCGTCGACGAGTTCGCGCCAGGCCGTCTCCTGGCGGTCGTTCCACAGCCCCGGGCAGCGGTCGGTGGCCCGGCCCCCGGGGCTGACGGCGGCCATCCCGGCGAGGACCAGCCCGGCGCCGCCGAGCGCGTGCGCGGTCAGCTGGGCCCGGTCGAAGCCGCTGGGCAGGGTGTCGGTGGAGGTGAAGGTGGCGAGCGGGGGCACCACGACGCGGTTGCGCAGCTCCAGGGCGCCGAGCTTCAGCGGCCGGAACATCGGCGGCACACCGGGCGGGCCGCCGGCGGCGGCGTCCACCGCGTCGACGAAGTCGGGGTCGCGGGCCCGCAGGTTGCCGTAGGTGACCCGGCGGCTGCGGGTGAGCAGGTTGAACGCGAACCGGTCGGCGCCCTGCCCGGTGCGCCGCTCCACCGTCTCGAACCACTCCAGGCTCGCCTGCGCGGCCCGCTGGGTGGACTCCACCACCGGGCGCCGCTCCGCCTCGTAGGCGGCCAACGCCTGCTCCAGCGCCGGCTGTTCGTGCAGGCTCGCGGCGAGCGCGAGGGCGTCCTCCAGGGCGAGCTTGGTGCCCGAGCCGATCGAGAAGTGCGCGGAGTGCGCCGCGTCGCCGAGCAGCACCACGTTGCGGTGGCGCCAGCGGGCGTTGCGCACGGTGGTGAAGCGGATCCAGCGGGAGGCGTTCGGGATCAGCCGGTGGCCGTCCAGGTGCCCGGCGAGCAGGTCCGCGCAGCGCCGCACGCTCGCCTCGTCGCTCGCGCCGCGGGCCGGCTCCCGGGCGGCGAGGGCGGCGAACCCGGCGCGGCGCCAGGCGTCTTCGGCGATCTCCACGATGAAGGTGGAACGGGTCGCGCTGTACGGGTAGGCGTGCACCTGGAGGGTGCCGAAGTCGAACCGCTCGACGATGAAGGTGAAGGCCTCGAAGACCTTGTCGGTGGCGAGCCAGATGTAGCGGCAGTGCCGCTCGTCCAGGTCGGGCCGGAAGGTGTCGGCGTAGGCCGCCCGGGTGCCCGAGTGGATGCCGTCGGCGGCGACCACCAGGTCGTACTCGGCGGCGAGCCGGTCGACCGGAGGGGCGGGGGTGCGGTAGCGCACGTCCACCGCGAGCTGCTCGCAGCGCTGTTGCAGGATCGCGCGCAGCCGGTTGCGGTCGAGTGCCGCGAAGCCGTGCCCGCCGCAGGTGCGGACCTCGCCCGCGTAGCGCACGTCGATGTCGCTCCAGCGGGCGAACTCGGCACCGATGGCGGCGAAGACCTCCGGGTCAGCCTGGGCGATGCCGTCCAGCGTCTCGTCGGAGAACACCACGCCGAAGCCGAACTCGTCCTCCCGGCCGTCGCGTTCGAAGACGGTGATCTCCCGGTGCGGTGCCAGCCGTTTGGCGAGCGCGGCGAAGTAGAGCCCGCCCGGACCGGCGCCGATCACCGCGATGCGGCGGGCGGTGGTGGGGTTCGCGATGCGGCGGGCCGCGGTGGTGCGGGCGGTGGTGGTGGTGCGGGCCGCGGTGGTCACCGCACCACCTCCGGCTGTTGCGGTCCGGCCTCGGCCAGCGCGCGGCGCACCGGCGCGGGCCAGGGTTCGGCGCCCTTGGCGTTCGGCGCGGCGTGCACCACCGACATCCGCCCGGACGCGGCCAGGCCGTGCGGGCCGTGCACCTCGAAGGCGTAGTGCAGCGAGGAGCCGCCGACCCGGACCACCCGCAGCTCGGTGCGGACCAGGTCGCCGAACCAGAGCCGCTCGCGGTAGTCGGCCTCGAAGTGCACCCGCGGGATCCGCCCGAACAGCTCGGCCAGGCCCAGCCGGCGCAGCAGCGCCGCCTCCGCGGCCTCGGCCCAGCGCTGGACGGCCGAGAAGTGGTAGTGACCGGCCGCGTCGGTGTCGGACCACTCGACCCGGCGCTCGATCGCCACACTGGCCGGGGCGGTCGCGGCCAGCCGGCGCAGCTCGGCGCGGTGCAGCTTGCCGGTGGCGGTGCGCGGCAGCCGGGTGACGAACTCGACCGCGCGCGGGTACTTGTACGGGGCGATGGTCCGTTTGACGTGCTCCTGGAGGCTCCGCACCTGCTCCGGCCCGGTGGGCGCGCCCTCGCGCAGCACCACGTAGGCCTTCACCACGGTGCCGCGCCGTTCGTCCGGCGCCCCGACCACCGCGCAGTCGGCGACGTCGGGGTGGGCGGCGAGGGCCTGCTCGACCTCGGGGCCGGCGATGTTGTAGCCGGCCGAGACGATCATGTCGTCGTTGCGCGCCTGGTACCAGAAGTAGCCGTCCCGGTCGCGGACGTAGGTGTCGCCGGTGAGGTTCCAGCCGTTGCGGACGTAGTCGCGCTGGCGCTCGTCGTCCAGGTAGCGGCAGCCGGTCGGGCCCTTGACGGCGAGCAGACCGGGCACGCCGTCCGGCACCGGCCGGCCCTGCTCGTCCAGGACGGCGGCCCGGTAGCCGGGGACGGGGCGGCCGGTCGCGCCGGGGCGGATGTCGCCGTCGGCGGCGGAGATGAACACGTGCAGCAGCTCGGTGGCGCCGATGCCGTCGATCAGCCGCTGCCCGGTGGCCGCGTGGAAGGCCTCCCAGAGGGCGGCGGGCAGGTGCTCGCCGGCCGAGACGCAACGCCGTACGCCGGACAGGCGGTCGGCGAGCCCGGCGGCCAGGATCGCCCGGTAGGCGGTCGGCGCGGTGAACAGCACGCCGACCCGGTGCCGGTGGACCTGCTCGGCGAGCTGCTCGGGGGTGGCCTGCTCCAGCAGGAGGCTGGCGGCGCCGGCGCGCAGCGGGAAGACCACCAGGCCGCCGAGTCCGAAGGTGAAGGCGAGCGGCGGGGTGCCGGCGAACAGGTCGTCGGGGGTGGGGCGCAGGAGGTGGCGGGAGAAGGTGTCGGCGTTGGCGAGCACGTCGCGGTGGAAGTGCAGGGTGGCCTTGGGCCGTCCGGTGGTTCCGGAGGTGAAGGCGATCAGCGCGACGTCGTCGGCGGCGGTGGGCACGGCGGTGAAGCCGCCGCTCTTGGCGGCGCAGCGGGCGGTCAGGTCCTGGGGGCCGGGCCCGCCGAAGGCGAGCACCCGCAGGCCGGGTGTCTCGGCCCGGGCGAGGTCGTCCAGGTAGCGGTGGTCGCACAGGGCGATGGCGGGCCGGGCGATCCGGTGCAGTCCGGTCAGTTCGGCGGCCCGCAGCAGCGGCATGGTGCTGACGGCGACGCCGCCGGCCTTCAGGACGCCGAGCCAGCAGGCCACCAGCCAGGGGGTGTTGGGGCCGCGGAGCAGCACCCGGTTGCCGGTGGCCAGGCCGAGGTCCTCGGTCAGCAGCCGGGCCACCCGGTCGGCGTGGTCGCGCAGTTCGCCGTAGGTCCACTGGCCGGTCGGGGTGAGCAGGCAGCGGCGGTCGGGGCCGTACCGGGCGATCGTTCCGTCGAGCAGCGCCTGGGCGCAGTTCAGCCGGTCCGGATAGAACAACTCCGGTATGTCGAAGCGGAGTTCTGGCCACTGGTCGAAGGGTGGGAGATGGTCGCGGCAGAACGTGTCCACGTGCGCGGAGGGGGATAGCTCCATGGGCGGGCACCTCATCGTGCGAGCGGGGAGTGAGGCCAGTATGGCGTGTTGGTGACGCCAGTCAAGAGAGCGATACACGCATTCGGGGGAGCGGGCCCCTCGCGGCCTCACCGGTGGCCCCACCCGTGTCCCGGCGCAACGGCAGCCGCACCCGGCGACCGGTTCGGTCGGGGTGCGGCGCGTTCAAGCAGGGGCTGCGGGCGGCCGGGTCAGGCGGTGGCCCCCTGGGCGGCGGCGTCGGGCTCGCGGCCGTCCTCGGCCTGCTGGGCGCGTTCGGCCAGCAGTCGGGCGAACAGGGCCAGCACCGGAGTGGCGGCGTCGGAGCCCGGGCCCGAATCGCGGACGTACAGCAGCGTGATGCCGACCCGCACCAGGGCCTCCGCCCCTTCCGCGCCGTGCGTCCGGGCGGCGCGCTGGTCGCCGATCGAGGGGAGGGGGACGGCGGCGGCCGCGTCGGCGCCGCCGACGTGGGCGAGCATCGCGTCGAAGGCCCGGCCGGCGGCGTCGGCGGAGGCGAAGGTGACCACGGTGAACTGTGCGCTGTGCGTGGTCACGGCGCGGAACGTCACGGTGGCGTAGGCGAGTTGCTGGTCACAGGCGTCCGGGAGCAGGCAGGGCACGTCCTCGCCCGGGCCCGCTCCCGACTGTGGGCCGCTCTCCACCTGCCAGCCGCCCGGCATGGCCCGCAGGTCGGGTAGCACGCCCTGCACCTGGGCCGGGTCGCGCAGCGTCCGCCCGGCGTGGGCCAGGTCGGGCCCGCCCGGCCGCAGCAGCGGGCGCGAGCCCAGGTTGATCCCGACGGCGACCAGGGCGGTGACCACGATCAGCGCCAGCGTGACGAGGACGGGGGCGGCGCCGATCCGGGCGGCCCGGGCCTGGGCCCCGGCGACGGCCGGATCGACCCGGAGGTGGACGGTCGGCGGGTCGGCGGGCCGGCCGAGCTCGGTGGTGGCCAGGTACCGCGCGAACGCCGGGTCCGTGGTGAGCAGTTCGCCGACGGCGGCGGTCAGCCCACCCCGCGCCCGGGCGTCCCCCGGGTTCGCCTCGACCGCGTCCACGGCCCGGGCGCCCTCCGGCGTCGCCCGCAGCCGCACCCGCACCAGATCCGCCACCGACCGCCCCGGGCCGCCCGCCACCCCCTCGGCCGCCCGCACCAGCACGCCCACCACCACGGGCACCAACTCCTGGCCGTCCCCCACGGCAACTCCCCCCGCCCAACGAGTCGTTGCCCCCACGATCCCGGACCGGGCGGCGCCGCGCCCCCCGCCGGACGGAACGGAGACGGAACTGCAACCGGGCCCGGACGGGGGTGGGGCGGGCGTGACCCGCGGGGCCTCTGGTGCCCGAACGGGCCGGTCAAGGGGGCGGATCGGCCGCGAGCCGCGTCCCGACGGCGGACGGACGGGTGCCGGGCGCGGCGAACCGGCGGGCGCGGCTGACCGGTGGGCGCACCCGTTCGGCCGGGGCCGGGTTCAGCGCAGGTTGCTCAGCGCAGGCCGCTCAGCGCAGGTCGAAGACCAGCCGGGCGGAGACCTTGCCACCCAGCACCTCGTCGAAGCAGGCGTTCACCTCCTCCAAGCGGCGGGGCTCAAGGATGACGCGGGTGCGGCCGAGGGCGTGCAGCCGGAAGACCTCGGCGAGGTCCTGGCGGGTGCCGACGATCGAGCCGATCACCTTGGTGCCGTTCAACACGGTTTCGAACACCGGCAGTTCGAGCTTCCCGCCGGCCGGGAGCGCCACCAGCACGAGCGTGCCGCCGCGCCGCAGCGCACCGTAAGCGGCCTGGAAGGAGGCGTTGCTGACGGCGAGGGCGATGGCCGCGTGGGCGCCGCCGAGCCGCTGGACCTCCGCCGCGACGTCCTGGGTGCGCGCGTCGAGGACGTGGTCGGCGCCGAGTTCGCGGGCCAGGGCGAGCTTGTCGTCGGTGACGTCGACCGCGATGGTCTCGGCGCCGAAGATCCGCGCGTACTGGAGCGCGAGGTGGCCGAGCCCGCCGATGCCGGAGACCAGGACGCGGGTGCCCGGGCGGGCGCCGGAGACCTTGAGCGCCTTGTAGGTGGTGACGCCCGCGCAGGACAGCGGCGCGGCGTCGAGCGGGTCGAGGCCGTCCGGGACGGGCACCACGTAGTCGCCGTGCGCCAGCGCGTACTCGGCGTAGGCGCCGTCCACCGAGTAGCCGCTGTTGTGCTGCTGGAGGCAGAGCGTCTCCCAGCCGGAGACGCACTGGTCGCAGCGCCCGCAGGCGTCGGCCAGCCAGGGGATGGCGACCCGTTCGCCGACCCGCACGTTGCGCACCTCCCCGCCGACCGCCTCGACGATCCCCACGCCCTCGTGGCCGGGCACGAACGGCGGGCTCGGCTTGACCGGCCAGTCGCCGTGGGCGGCGTGGATGTCGGTGTGGCAGAGGCCGGACGCCTCGATCCTGACCCTGACCTGGTGCGGCGCGGGCTCGGGGACGGGGCGGTCCTCGATGACCAGCGGCGCGGTGAAGTCGTGGACGACGGCGGCCTTCATGCGCTCTCCCTCGGTCGGTGGTGATGCTGCTGGCGGCTGGGCGCAGCCGTCAGCAGCATCACTCGACGGGGTGAGTGCCGCAGCCCGGACTACTCCGGACGAGTGAAGGTCAGCCGGCTGCCACCGGCATCGACATGTAGACGGCGCGCTTGCCGTAGCAGGACGGCACCGTCACCTCGCGGTGGGCGCGGTAGCCGAGCAGCCGCAGCAGGATGTCGGTGCCGCGGACCGCGACCATGGAGATCCGCTCGAAGCCCTGCTCGGACGCCTGCTCCCGGAAGTGCCGGATGAACCCCAGTGCGACGTCCCGGCCGCGCAGGTCCTCGGCGATCACCAGGTCGTGCACGTGCAGGTTGTCCGACGCGAACACCGCCTCCTCCGGCCGGTCGAGGTCCGGGCAGCGCAGCGGTGGGTACGGCAGGCTCAGCAGGTAGCCGCGGACGGCGCCGTCCTGCTCCAGCACGAAGCAGGTCCGCGGCGAGGCGAGGGCGCGGGACTGCAGCGCCTCCCGGCCCTCCGACAGTCCGTCGGCCGCGTAGGCGTCGTGCTCCAGGGCGACCACGGCATCCCAGTCGCCCTCGGCCAGGAGCCGGATCCGGAGGTCCTCGCTCACCCGGCCGCAACCTCCGAGGCGGTGCCGAGCCCCTCCGCGCGGGAGGCGGCCACCAGCGACGCCCACGCTCCCATCAGCACCGCCCAGCGCTCGGCGTCCTCCTGCGCCTCGTCCAGGAGCTGCTGGCGCTGCTCGGCCACCGCGTCCGCGAGCTCGGCGTACTTGCCGCCAAGCTTGCGGTAGGAGCGGTCCAGGACGTCCAGGCAGTACTCGTTCCCGGCCCGGTCCCAGTCGACGCTGCCCCGCACCAGGTCGAGGATCGGCTCGACCTTCAGCCCGTGCCGCTCGTCCAGCAGCCCGCGGCCGAGGTCGATCATCCCGCCGTAGACCGGGTACAGGTACAGCATCGACAGCAGGAACTTGACGAACCGCATCTGGTAGGAGATGAAGCCGGCGCCGATGCGGCGTTCGGGCGTGTAGTAGTTGACGATGTGGCGGTTGTGGACGACGCCGGGCAGCCGGGAGTGGACCATGGCGTGCAGCAGGGCGTAGTCGCTGCCGATGGTCTTGACCGAGGGCAGCAGCGGCAGCACCTCGTAGGCCCGGTGGTCCAGCGCGATGTTGCACATGTAGACGTCCCAGATGTCGGGCACGCCGAGGACGGATTCGTCGGTGGTGAACGGCTCGGAGCCGGCGCCCTTGAACGAGACGTCCACCATCGCGTCCCGGTCCTCCTCCGGCCACACCGGCGGGGTCCACAGGCGCACCACGTCGCGGTAGATGTCCGGGTCCAACTCGTGGATCTCGCTGATGTCCACGTTGAGTTCGCCGATGAAGGAGCCGCTGACCAGCATCACCGGCTTGTCCGCGTCGGCCGGGTCGAGCTCGGAGCGGGTCACACCGGCCGCCGCCTCGCCGGCCGGTCGGCCGATCGAGAGCAGCTCGTGGTGGATCGGGAAGATCTTCCGACCGTCGACGACCTGGAAGTCGGCGTCGTCGTTGCGCAGGTGCGCCGAGGTGCAGCCCAGGGCGGCCGCGCCCAGGAAGAGCCGGTTGACGCAGGAGCCGTACGCGACGGCCGGCGGGAGCATCATGTCGAGCAGCAGTTCCGGGTCGGCGGCGCCGGAGCGCTCGGCCACCCGGCGCAGGAACTCCCGCTGCTGCGCGTTGCCGAGGTGGTGGACGACCACGCCGGGGGTGGGCTCCAGGGCGGCCACGGCGCCCGCGTTCTCCGCGAACTGGGCGGCGTCGGTGGTGTCGAGGATGAGGAGGTGCACCTCGACGTCGAAGTTCGCGACGGCGTAGGCCGCCTCCTCGGCGAGTTCCACGATGGTGTCGGGGCAGGATCGCATGGTGGGCAGGGCGAGGCAGACTCGTTGCATAACGGTGGAATCTCCGTCGGTTCGTCAGAATCGTGGCGGTGATGACGGTATGAGTGCTTTTCGCGCACCACCGTGGACTAGACCAGTTCCGAAGTCAACGATTGACAGAGCGGCTGCGGCGGGGTGGAATGCGCCCCCGCCCGACGGCTTTCCGGAGCCTCTCGGGCTTCCTTCCGGGCAGGGTGGAGCGCGGGTCCGGCGGCACGCGGTGCGGGCCTCCGGGTCCGTACGCGAGGACGAATTCCCGTCACAGATCCGAACGGGCGCGCGAGCACGGGTGGTTCATTGCCGTGCATTGCGCCGTTGGGGTCAATCCGGAGGGCGAACCTGCCGATACCCGCAACGACGTCCGTTCGCCGCCTGGAGGAGACCGCATGTCCGACCTGTGGCTGCCCGGTGCCGAGATCCACGACCTCGGCGACCACGCGCCGACCGACCAGCAGTACCCCCCGAGAGCCATCGCCCACATCACCTGGGACCGCAACGCGACCGCCGCCGCGCCGCAGGACTGGTGCACCTACGAGGACCTGGTGAACTACTTCACCGGCAGCGGCGCCGGCGACGCGCCGCACCTGGTCTGGGACCCGTTCAGCGGCCGGATCGCCCAGTTGTTCCCGGCCGACTCCCGCTCGAAGAGCCTGCTCAGCCCGACGACGAGCCCGACCCGCACCAACCGGGCCGGGCGCGTGGTGATCCAGATCGAGGCGGTGTTCTTCCCCTACTGCACCTACCAGGGCACCGTGTACCCGCGGCTGGTCGACACCCCGTGCGCGGGCTGGGACCGGATCCACGCCTGGATCGCCTCCTGGGGCGTGCCCGACGTGTGGCCGATGGGCCGGCCGGTCGACTTCACCAGCGACCGCGACGAGCAGGTGTGGGAGGCCAGCGGCGGCTGGTACGCGCACGCCCACGTCCCGTTCAACGACCACACCGACCCCGGCTCCTGGCCCGACTTCACGGCCGGCCCCGGCACCCCGATCCCCTCGCCCTCGCAGCACCCCCCGGCGGACCCGACCCCGGCCCGGTACCAGACCACCATCAACGGCCTCCCGTACGGCTACGGCGCCCAGGGCTACCAGGTCACCGTGGTCGGCCGGGGGCTCGTCGCCCAGGGCTTCGGCGCCCACTACCGCTCCGGCCCCGGGCCGAACTGGAGCGACGCGGACACCGAGAACTACGCGGACTACCAGCGGAGTCTGGGCTACTCCGGCCAGGCGGCGGACGGCGTGCCGGGGGAGAGCTCGCTGCGGCGGCTGCTCGGCTACCTGCCCGGTCCCCGGACGGTGTCGCTCGCGCACGTCGTGGCGGCGGCCCGGACCGACCCCGGCGCCGAACAGGGGCACCGGACGTACGGCGCCGAGGTGGCGATCGTCGAGCAGGCCCTGGCGGACGAGGGGCTGCTCGAACAGCGCTGGGTGGACGGCTCGTTCGGCAGCCTGACGGTCACCGCCTACGCCGGGTGGCAGCGCCGGTGCGGGTACGCCGACGCCGCCGCGGACGGGATCCCGGGGCAGGACTCGCTGCACCGGCTGGGCGCGGCGCAGGGCTTCGCCGTCACGGACTGACCGGGGCCCGTCCGTACCGGGGCATGGCGGAGGGGGGAATGCCCGGCTCGGCGGCGGGCGTTGTCCACCGCGTGACCAGCGCTGCGCCCATGACCAGGCTCTCCGTCCTCGACCGCTCCCGGACCAGACGGGGCGAGGAGCCGGCGCAGGCGTTGCGGGACACGGTGGCCTTCGCCCGCGAGGCCGAGCGGCTCGGGTACCACCGCTTCTGGGTCTCCGAGCACCACGGCGTGCCCGGGGTGGCGGGATCGGCGCCGACGGTGCTCGCCGCGGCGGTGGCGGCGGCCACCACCCGGATCCGGGTCGGCACGGGCGGGGTGATGCTGCCCAACCACCAGCCCATGGTGGTGGCCGAGCAGTTCGGGGTGCTCGCCTCGCTCTTCCCCGGCCGGATCGACATGGGGCTCGGCCGCTCGGTCGGGTTCACCGACGGCGTGCGGCGGGCGCTGGGCCGGGAGAAGGACTCCGCGGACGACTTCGGCGCCCAGCTGGCCGAACTGCTCGGCTACTTCGACGGCTCGCAGCAGGCCCACCCCGGCGTCCACGCCCGCCCGGCCGAGGGCCTGCGGGTGCCGGCCTTCGTCCTGGCCACCGGTGCGGGCGCCGACCTGGCGGCCGACGCCGGGCTGCCGCTGGTCATCGCCGCCGTCCGGGGAGAGGAACGGATGCTCGCGGCGATCGACCGCTACCGCAGCCGGTTCCGCCCCTCGGCGCAGGCCGCCGAGCCGTACGTGGTGGTCTCGGGCACGGTCGCGGTCGCCGGGAGCGCCGACCGGGCGCGGGAACTGCTCGTTCCGGAGGCGTGGTCCGGCGCGTACTCCCGCACCCACGGCGAGTTCCCGCCGCTGGCGCCCGCCACCGAGATCCTGGCCCTGCCGATGAGCCCGCGCGAGCAGGCCGCCTACGAGCAGTCGCTGAAGGGCCACATCGCGGACACCCCGGAGCGGGCCGTCGCCGAACTCGCCGCCCTGGTGGCGCGCAGCGGCGCGGACGAGTTCCTGGTCACCACCAGCACCTACGACCGCGCCGCCCTCCTCGACTCCTACCGGCTGCTCGCCGAGGCGGTCGGCCAGGCCTGAGGCCGCCGGCCGGGGCCGAGGCGGGTGGGCCAGCCCTGCGGCGCCGCCTTGCTCGGCCCGTCGACCTCCGAGCTCAGCCCGCGTCGACCTCCGACATCCCGAGCCGGGCGTACACCTCGGGCCGCCGCGCCCGCAGCCGCAGCGCGATGGCGACGCCCGTCAGGAACACCACCGGCACGATCGCCACCAGCGGCCAGTTGACCTCCGGTCCGGCATTGGTGAACAGGTCCAGCCGCCACACCACCAGCGCCGTCGCCCCGCACAGCAGCACGGTGGCGGCGACCGGCGCCACGACCGTCCGGAACGCCCCGGCGCTCGCGGCCGCCTCGCGATTGCGACGGAAGAAGGCGTACACGGACAGCCCGGCGAGCGCCTGCAACACCAGGATGCCGACCACGCCGGGGGAGTTCACCCAGAGGAAGAACTGGTTGTACGGGTCGGCCCCGATCAGCGCCGCCACCACGACGGCCACCGCCGCCAGCACCGACTGCGCGATGCCGCCGATCCACGGGGAGCCATGGCGCGGGTGGACCCGGCCGAGCGCGGCCGGGGCGGCCTGCTCGGTGGCGAGGGCGTAGCCGTAGCGGGTGATGGTGTTGTGGAAGGCGAGCAGCGCGGCGAGCAGGCTGGTCACGATCAGCACCCGCTGGAGGTCGGTGGCCCAGGCGCCGACGTAGTCGGTCATCGCGGTGAAGAACATCCCGGCCGGGTCGGCGGTGGCGGTCGCGACGGCCTCGGTGGCGCCGAAGGCCTGCACGATCATCCAGGTGATGAAGGTGTAGAAGAGGCCGAGGAAGGCGATCGCCGCGTAGGTGGCGCGCGGCACCGTCCGCCGTGGTTCGCGGGCCTCCTCGCGGTAGATGGCGGTGGCCTCGAAGCCGATGAACGCGGCGAAGGAGAGCCCGAGCACCCCGCCCATGCCCCCGGAGAACACGTTGTGCGGGGCGAACGAGGACAGGTCGAGCCCGTGCGCGCCGCCGCGCACCAGCACCGCCACGGCGAGCACGAGCAGGATGCCGGTCTCGGCGATCAGCAGCGCGCCGAGCACCTTCGCACCGAGGTCTATCGAGCGGTAGCCGAGGAGCCAGACCACCGCGACGCCGAGCAGCGCCCAGACCGGCCAGGGCAGGTCCAGGCCGAGCAGGTCGGCGGCGGTGGTGTGGGCGAAGAAGCCGAAGGCGCCGTACATGCCGATCTGGATGGCGTTGTACGAGAGCACCGCGAGCAGCGCGGCGCCGAGCCCGGCGGGGCGGCCGAGGCCGCGGGTGACGTAGGCGTAGAACGCGCCGGCGTTGCGGATGTGCGCGGTCATGGTGGTGAAGCCGACCGCGAAGAGGGCCAGGATGACGCCGGTGGCCAGGTAGGCGACGGGCGTGCCGATGCCGCCGAAGGCGATCGCGAACGGTGCCACGCCGGCCATCACGGTCAGCGGTGCGGCGGCGGCCACGACGAAGAAGACGATGTCGCCGGTGCCGAGCACGCCGCCTTCCAGGCGGGCGGGGCCGGTGGAGCCGGCGGTTGCGGTGCCGGGCCCGGTGCTGTCGGGCCCGGTGTCGGGCCCGGCGCGGCCGGTGCCGGGGCCGGTGCGGGGGGAGCCGGGTGCGGTCGGGGAGGCCGCGTCGGAGGGCAGGGTCATGGGGGAGCTCTCCTGGGGTCGTACGGACGAGGGTAGAGCGGTCGGCCGCCGATCGGGTGCGGGCGGTCGACGGGGACCGGACGCCGTGGGGGGCGTTTCGGCGGGCGGGTACGGGGGGCCCGCCCTGGGTCAGTGCGTGCGTCGGCTTCAGTGGGTGCGTCGGCCGCCGAGCCAGGTCCCGGCCACCGGGACGGCGGCCAGCTCGTCGGCCGGCACCGCGTAGGGGTCGGCCGCCAGGTGCACCAGGTCGGCCCGCATCCCGGGCCGCAGCACGCCCCACTCCGCCTCCTCGAAGGCCTGGTGCGCGACACCCGCCGAGTACGCGGCGAGGGCCTCGGTGAGGCCGATCCGCTCCTCGGGCAGCCAGCCGCCGGCCGGCAGGCCGTCCGGGGTCTGCCGGGTGACGGCGGTGGCGAGACCGGCCAGCGGCTCGTACCGGGTGACCGGCCAGTCGCTGCCGAAGGAGACCCGGGCGCCACCGCGCAGCAGCGCGGCGATCTGGTACTGCCGGGCGCCGCGCTCGGGGCCGAGCCGGGGGAGGGTGAGTTCGGTCATCAGCGGGTCGGTCTGGGCCCACAGCGGTTCGAAGTTGGCGATCACGCCGAGTTCGGCGAAGCGGGGCAGGTCGGCCGGGTCGACCAGCTGGACGTGGGCGATCACCGGGCGGCGGGCGCGCAGGCCGTTGCGGCGGGTGGCGGCCTCGACGGCGTCCAGGGCGATCCGGACGCCGTGGTCGCCGATCGCGTGGATGTGCGGCTGGAAGCCGAGCGCGTCGACGGCGGTGACGGCGTCGGCCAGTTCGGCGCCGGTCCAGTTGGCGACGCCGTGGGAGTGCGGGCAGTCGCTGTAGGGCGCCAGCAGGGCGGCCGTCCCGGACTCGACGACGCCGTCGGCGAAGAACTTGACCGCCCGGGCGGTGAGCCGGCCGCGCCCGCCGGCCTCGACCCGCTCCCGGTCGGCGGCCAGGGCGGGGAGCCGTGCGCGCCAGCCGTCCGGTTCGAGCAGCAGGGCGAGCCCGGCCCGGACGGGCAGATCGTGCTCGGCGACGGCGGCGAGCCAGGTGTCGACCTGCGCGGGCTCGATCCAGGCGTCCTGGAGCCAGGTGAGCCCGGCGGCGGCGAGTGCGGCGGTGGTCTCGCGCAGGGCGGCGACCTGTTCGGCGAGCGGGGGCGGCGGGACGAGCGCGAGGACGGGGTTGAGGGCGCCGAACTCGCGCAGGGTGCCGAGCGGGGAGCCGTCCGGGCGGCGGACGATCTCGCCGCCCACGGGGTCGGGCGTGTCCGGCCCGTACCCGGCGCGGCGCAGCGCCTCGCTGTTGGCCCAGCCGGTGTGGTGGTCCATGGTGCGTAGCAGGACGGGCCGGTCGGGGACGGCGGCGTCGAGCAGCCGGGCGTCGAACAGGCCGCCCTCGGCGAGCCACGGATTGACGGCGTCCCCGGTGATCCACTCGGCCTCGGGGTGCCGGGCGGCCCAGGTGCGGACGGCCTCGACGACCTCCTCCAGGCTGGTGCAGTCGCGCACCGGCACGCCGCGCAGCCCGATGGCGCCGAGCAGCGGGTGGAGGTGGCCGTCGCCGAAGGAGGGCAGCAGGGCGCCGCCGGCCAGGTCGACGGTCTCGGTGCGGTCGTCGCGCAGGGCGAGCGCCGGGTCGCCGAGGGCGGTGATCCGTCCGGCGGTGACGGCGAGGGCGTGGGTGGCGGGGTGGGCGGGGTCTCCGGTGTGGATCCGGCCGCCGGTGAAGATCGTGTCGGCACGCATGGGGAGCGTCCTCTCCGGGGCGCGGCAGGTGACGAGGACGACCTGCCTAAACCGAATGGGGTTCGGTTACCGTAGGCGCGGCACCGGCGGGTGCGGAAGAGTTTTATTGAAAGCCATTCAGTAACGCTTGGGTAACGATGATCTTGAGGGTTCTCCGGAGGGCTCTCCGGCCCCTCGCCCTCCCGAAGATCCTCCGGAAGGCTTCCTGAAGGACTCCCCGAGGGCCCCCGAAGGACTCCCCGAAGGACTCCCCGAAAGACGAGGAACCGGCATGGCCAGGCCGCGCACACCCCTGCTGGACCGGCAGCGCATCGTCGACACCGCGTTGCGGCTGGTCGACGAGGCGGGCGACCTCACCATCCCCGGCCTCGCCGGCGCCCTCAAGGTCAGCCCCTCCGCGCTCTACCACCACGTCGCCGGCCGGGCCGAGATCGTCGCCCTGATGCGCGCCGAACTCGTCCGCACCATCGGCGAGCAGTCGATGTGGGACCAGCCCTGGGACGCGGCGCTGCGCACCTGGGCGCACGCCTACCGGGACGCCTTCGCCGAACACCCCGGCATCGTGCGCCTGCTCGCCACCGCCCCGCTCGCCGAACCGTTCATGCACGCGCTGTACGAGCGCGCCGTCGCCACCCTGGAGGGCGCGGGCTTCGCCGCACGGGATGTGATGGGCGTGATCACCGCCCTGGAGAGCTTCATCCTCGGCTCCGCCCTCGACCTGGTCGCCCCGGACGTCATGGTCGACGCCGTCGACCGTGACGCCACCCCGCGCCTGGCCGACGCCCTCGATGCCGTCCCCGCCGGCCGCGAACGCGCCGACCGGGCCTTCGAGCTGGGCCTCACCGCCCTGATCGCGGGTTACCGGGCGCTGCTGCCCTGACCGCCCTCCGTGCCAGGGCTGTCGGGGTCGCCGCGCCGGGGTTGGGTCGCCGCCGTTCCGCCGGGTCCGGTCCCGTTCCTCCCTCCGGTTTCTGAGCAGGCGTGATGACCTGCTAATGTTCTTCTCGTCGGGAGGGAAACAACCTCCCGAACAGGCGTCAGCGGTGCTACCAGAGCACGTCCTACTTTCAGTAGGAAGAGTCCGTGCGACCCGGGCCTGGCGCTCCACCCGAAGGGGCTCGTTCCGTCCAGCGGAACGGGCCCCTTCGTCATGCCCGGGGCTCCTTCGTCATGCCCGAGGGCCCCGGCGGCAGTCGGGCGGCGACCCGGTGGTGTAGACCTGCTCGCCCGGTCCTTCTACCGCATGACGGCGGTCGAAACCCTGCCGTGCGGCCGGTTCTCGGCCAAGCTCCCCTGCCAGGTGGTCGGCGGGTGGCGGTGGACTGCGGGCCGCGACCGTCCCCGGGCCAGCGGGTTCGCCCGGCGGCGATGGCTGACGCCTCGTCATACCTTGGCCGGAAGTGGATGCTACTGATGTGAATATGCCATTGGAATGTTCGTCATATGGAATCCGGCAGTAGCCTTCCGTGTCGAGCCCGCCACTGCTGGTGGCGGCCCGGCCGTGCCGTGCTGCGCCCGGCTGCCCAGACCCCCTCGAAGGAGCCGGTGTGCCGGGTATCGACGAATGCCTCGCCGGAGCGATGTCGATCTCCGGGGCACGCTCCGCGAGCCTGGTCGACTGGAGCAGCGGACTCGCGCTCGGCAGCCTCGGCGAGTGCCCGACCGGCGACCACGAGACCGCGGCCGCCGAGACAACCGACTTGGTACGGGCGGCCGTTGAGAGCCAGACCTTCACCGGGGCGGAGGACCGGCGGTCGCCGTTACAGGACGTCATCGTCACCGCCGGCCGCAGCTACCACCTCATCTGCTTCATCGACACCGTCTTCGACAGCCGCCTCGTCCTCCACCTCTGGCTCGACCGTGCCCAGGGCAACCTCGCCGCCGCCCGCTACCGCCTCCAGGCGCTCGCCGAGGAACTGGTGCTGGGGTGAACGGGACGCCCACCGCGGCCATCGGGTTTCGGCCAGCACGCCGGACGGGCCGCCCCCGCCGCCCGCGCTCCACCGGCCGGTGGCCCGGATGACCGCCGCGCCCGCCGCCGTCCGCCCGCCCGCACCGCCGCAGACCCCCGGCGAGGCCCTCGGCCTGCTCGCCGCCCGCCGCGCCACCGGCGCCCTGCGCGGCCCGCTCGGCAGCCTGCACCTCGTCGACGGCCAGGTGGCCCACGCCGACTCCCCGCGCGCGCCCGGCCTGGCCGAACTGCTCACCGGCTGCGGCCGGATCACCCCCGGGCAGTGGGCGGAACTGCTCCGGCTCCACGGCCCGCGCGCCCGGGTCGGTGAGGCCCTGGTCGAACGGCGGCTGCTCACCCGGGGCGAGCTCGAACTCGGCCACCTGGGCACGCTCTTCGACGCCGCGTTCTTCGTCCTCGCCGACCGGACCGGTGGCGTCTGGCGGTTCGAGCCCGACGCCCGGCACTGGCTGGGCCCGGTGGCCACGGTCGACCCCGGCCGGCTGCGCCGCGAGGTCGAGCGCCGGGGCCGGCTGCTGGAACGGATCTGGCCCTGGCCGCAGCTCGACACCGCGCCGGTTCGCCCGGTGGTGCCGGTCCCACGGCCGTCGAACCGCCCGCCCGGCCGCCGCCGGCGCGAACTGCTGGACCACGCCGACGGCCGAAGAACCCCGGCGGACCTCGCGCGCCTGCTCGGCCGGTCCGGCTTCGGCGTCACGGCGGACGTCCGTCGCCTGGCCGCCGCCGGGCTGCTCGCCGCCCCGCGGCACGCCGCGCCGGCAGTGGCACCGAGCGCTGCGACATCCGTGGCACCCGCGACATCCGTGGCACCCGCGACGCCTGTGGTACCTGGGGCGCCGAGGCCCGCGACGCCCGTCGCGGAAGCCGAGGCGCCGGCCCCCGAGGCGTCGGCCCCCGCCCGCCCGCCGGGAGGCCTGCACCGCCGGGTCCCCGGCGCCACCCTCACCGGCGCCACGCCGTCCGGTCCCGTGGCCCCCACCCACTCCGATCACCCGCCCACCACGGCCACGGCCCACTCGCTGGCCGTCCCCGACCCGGACATCGCGCTGCTGACCCGGGTCCGAACCCTTCTGGAGGCCCGACTTTGAACCACTCTCCACCCGCGACCCCGCCGTCCCGGCCATGAGGCGGGCGCTCAAGCAGCGTGTCGGAAGGAGACAACTGATCGCCTTGGAGACCGAACTGCTCGCCGAGCTCCGCGCCGTCAAGCAGCGCGTCCCGCACCTCGCGGGTGGCCTGGTGGCCAGCGTGGACGGCCTGTTGGTCGCGCACGACACCCACGGGGCGGAACCCTCCGGCCTGGCCGCGATGACGGCGGCCTCGCTGTCGCTGGCCCAGCGGCTCGCCGACACCACCGGCCAGGGCGAGTTCCGCGAGTCGCTGGTGCGCGGCGAGCACGGCTACGTCGCCACCTACGCGGCCGGGGGCAGTTGCGTGCTGGCGCTGCTGGCGCACCCGGACGTCAATGTCGGCCGGCTGCACCTGGAGGCCCGCCGCTCGGCCCAGCGGATCGCCGGGCTGCTCAGCGACAGCCTCCTGCCCAAGGACCCCCGCGACCCGGCCTGACCGGCCTGACCGGTCAGGCCCCCGGCCCGACCGCACCTACCACCCCAGCACACCACCACCGAAAGGGAGTTACCCAGATGACCGACGCAGCCGGCGCGCTCAAGCAGGCCATGACCAGCATCGAGGGCGCCATCGGCGCGGCACTCGTGGACTACAACAGCGGCATGGCGCTCGCCACCCTCGACGGCCCCGGCGGGCTGGACCTCAACGTGGCCGCGGCGGGGAACACGGACGTGGTTCGCGCCAAGATGCGCACCATGGACATGCTCGGCCTACAGGACGGGATCGAGGACATCCTGATCACCCTCAGCAGCCAGTACCACCTGATCCGGCCGCTCGCCGGCCGCACCGGCAAGGGCCTCTTCCTCTACCTGGCGCTGGACAAGGCGCGGGCCAACCTGGCGATGGCCCGCCACCAGCTCACCAGGATCGAGGCCGACCTGGAGGTCTGACAGGCCGGACAGCTTGGACAGGCGGACAGGCCGGAGAGTCCGACCGGACGACGCGTCGGCCCGGCGTCGGCTCAGGCCGCGCCGGGCGCCGTCCACCGGACCTCGCCGCCCGGCAGCGCCGCGCACATCGCCCCCTCCGCGGTCTCCACGCTCCACGGCGCGAGCTGCGCGTGCGGCGGGACGGACAGCGCGCCGCCCTCCGCGAAGGCCAGCTCCAGGCCGCCGGCGAGGGTGATCTCGGCGGTGTCGACGGTCCGGCCGACGAGCGCGAGCAGGGTGCCGGTCGGGCGGATGGTCAGCGCCGGAAAGTAGTGCTCGACCTCCGCCGGGGCGGTGAAGGAGGGCGCGGCGAGGCGGAACTCGTGCGCCACCCGGACGGTCACCGGCCCGTCGAGGGTGAGGTCCAGCCGGTCGCCGCCGCTGACCGACGCCACTCGCCGGCCGGCCAGCGCCTCCGTGATCCCGTGCTGCGTGATCCCGTTCTGCATGGCCCCAGTGTGACCCACCCGACCCGGCCCTGTCCGCCCTGCCCGACAGCCCCGTCCGACCAGCCGGTCCGACCAACCCACCCGGCCGGTCCCCCCCCGACTCGCCCTCCTGAACCCTCCTGAGCTCGCCCGGCCCGCCCGCCGCTACCCGGCGGTGCGTCCGCGCACCAGCTCGGCCGGCCCGCCCGCCCGCTCCCGCGCGGCCAGCGCGGCGGCCGTCCGGGCCCAGGACGGGCCGGTCAGCAGCGCCCGTGCCTCGGCGGGGCCGCAGAGCCGCCACTCCACCAGCTCCTCCTCCGGCAGCGCGATCGAACCGAGCATCCGCTCCGTTACCGTGCCCCCGTCGAACACGGACACCAGCACGGCGGTGTCCCGCCCGGTCGCCGGGTCGGCCTCCGGGTCGGCGGCCGACCCGGGCTGCCAGTCCAGCGCCAGCAGCCGCCCCGGTTCGACCTCCCAGCCGAGTTCCTCGCGGATCTCGCGCCGGACGGCCGCCCGGGGCAGTTCCCGGTCCGCCTCGATCCCGCCGCCCGGCAGCGTCCAGTACGGCACCCGGCCGCGCGGCCCGTCCCACGGCCGCAGCCGGACCAGCAGGACCCGCCCGGCGTCGTCGGTGAACAGGGCCCGGGCTTTGGCCCGGATCCGCGGGCGGGTGGCGATGTAGGTGGCCCGGTCCATCGGCGGCTCGTACCCGGGCCCCGCCGCCGGCCCGCCGGGGGCGGGGCCCAGGGCGGTGACCCCGGCCAGCCCGGTGTACGCGGGCGGCGGTTCGTCCGCCGGCAGGTGGTCGAGGGTGTGCCCCACGGGCCTGCTGTCCTCCAGCTCCAGCGGACCGGCCGACCGCGGCGCCCGCAGGCAGGCCGTGACCCGGCGGGACAGCAGGGGCGGCAGCGCGTGGCCCGCCTGGTCCGGGGTCAGCCAGGCCCAGCCGCCGACCTCCGCCGCGTCCGGCCGGATCGCCGCGGCCTGTTCGGCGGTGAGTGGCTGCGCCCAGTACAGGTACGCGGCGATCGGCGGCCGGAAGTGGTCGAGCGTCCAGTCGACGCAGGCCAGCGGCCCCAGCCGGGGCGTGAACCCGAGTTCCTCCACCACCTCGCGCAGCGCGGTCTCCCGTGGGGACCGGTCCTGCGGCTCCCACCCGCCGCCCGGGATCGCCACCGGATGCTTCCGGTCGTACGGCAACCGCACCACCAGCACCCGCCCCCGCCCGTCCGGGAACAGCACCCCCGCCGCCGCCAGCAACTCCCGCCCGCTCCCGGATGACGCGTCCACCGCTGCTCCCTCCGTCAGGCCCGGTTCGAAGGCCGTGTCCCCCCGACGACTCGGCGGACCCCTTTCATGGTTCCCCCCACGAGCCGTCCTAGCCGAGCCCTCGCCGCCTCACCCCAGTGACGCGAGGGCCTGCGCCGCCGCGCGGGCCATCTGCTCGTCGTGCCGCCCGTTGGACCCGCGCAGCCGGGCGATGCCTTCGGCCGCCGCCAGGGCGAGCAGTCCGGGCAGCAGGTCGGTGCTGCGGGCGGCCACCCAGCGGGTGCCCTGGGTGGCCATCCACCACAGGTCGGCGGCCCGGCCGGGTGGGGCCTCGGCGGGGGTGTCGACGGGCGGCGGGCCGAGGGGGTGGCCGGCGGCGGCGAGCAGCTCGTGGAACCCGCGGGCGATCAGGTGGTGGCCCTCGGCGCTGGGGTGCAGCCGGTCGACACTGAGCAGCCGACGCTGCGCGCACCAGGGCAGCTCGGCGATGTGCAGGTGCACCGCCCGGTGCCGGGCGGCGAGGGCGTGCACGACGGTGTTGACGGCCTGCATCCGCCGCGCCAGCGGTCGGGCCAGCGGCGCGGGCAGGCGGAGCAGGGTGCCCGGATCGGGTAGGCAGGCGGTCAGCAGGACGGCGCCGTGGCTGGAGAGTTCGCCCAGGGTGGCGTCCAGATCCAGGGTGGTGCGCCGGATGTCGAAGCCCGCCCGCAGGGTGTCGTTGCCGCCGACCACCACGGCCGCGAACCGTGGCCGTAGCGCCAACGCGGAAGGGAGTTGACGATTCGTCAGGTCGGTGGTCAGGGCGCCGCTGCACGCCAGGTTGGTGAACTCGACGCCGCCCTCGGGTGCCAGCGACCGGGCCAGGACGGCGGCCCAGCCGCGCCATCCCTCACCGACCGGGTCCCCGACCCCTTCGGTCAGCGAGTCCCCGAGCGCGACGAACCGCACCGGCCCGCCGGTGACCGGCCGGCCGTCCGCGGACCGGTCACGCCCGGTGCCGAGCACGCTCATCCCAACCCTCCTCCACCGCGCCGGGGTTCCGCACGCCGTGGGCCGCGAGGAACGCGGCCACCGCGGCCGGCCAGCCGTACCGCTCGGCCCGGGCCCGGGCGCCGGCCCGCCGCGCCTGCTCCGGGCGCGCCAGCAACTCCCGTACCGCCGCGGCGAATCCGGCGCCGGTGTCGGCGGCGGCCACCCCGGCCAGGCCGATCAGCCCGGGCAGCGCGGAGGAGCGGCTGACCGCCACCGGTGTCCCGCAGGCCAGCGCCTCCAGCGCGGCGAGCCCGAAGGTCTCCACCGGCCCGGGCGCGAGCACCACGTCCGCGCAGCCCAGCAGCCGGGCCAGTTCCTCCCGCCGGCCCAGGTGCCCGAGGAGGCGCACCGGCAGCCGCAGCCGCTCCGCCCGGGCCGCCAGCCGGTCCCGCAGCGGTCCGGTCCCGGCCACCACCAGGACGGCCGGCAGCCCCCGGGCCCGCAGTGCGGCCAGCGCCTCGACCGCCCGCTCGGGCCGCTTCTCGGCCGAGAGCCGGGAGCAGAGCACCAGCAGCACGTCGTCCGGCCCGCAGTACCGCGCCCGCTCCCGGGCCCGCGCGGCCGGCGGCAGCGGGCGCATCGCGTCCAGGTCCACGCCGAGCGGGGCCCGGGCCAGGTTGGGCGCGCCGATCCGCCGGAACTCCGCCGCCGCCCAGTCGGTGGTGCAGAGCACCGCGTCGTACGTACGGGCCGTCGCCGCGTTGAGCCGGTCGGCGGCCGCGTCGGCGAGCGGGCGGGGCAGCCCCCAGGTGCGCAGCACCCCGACGGCGCTCTCGTGCGACACCATCACCGAGCGGACGCCGTGCCGCCGGGCCCAACTGCCGGTCCAGCGCAGCGTGGTGCGGTCGGACACCTCCAGCCGGTCGGGTTTCAGCCGGGTCAGTTCGGCGGCCACCGCCCGCCGGTCGGTGAGCACCCGGTAGCCGCCGCTGGCCGGCAGCACCGGCCCGGGCAGGGTGACCACCAGGCCCTGCTCGCCCTCCTCCTCGCTGCGCCGCTCCCCGGGCACGATCAGCACCGGCCGGTGCCCGGCGGCCAGATAGCCGGCACCGAGGTGGCGCAGCGCGGTGCGCAGGCCCCCGGAGACCGGGGTGACGAAGTTCGCGAGCCGCACGATGGTCAGCGGTTCGCGGTCGGCGGTGTCCGTCATGCCGGCAGCTCCTCCACGACGGCGACCGGCTCGACGACCGCCGGGGGAGCGGAAGGGGGAGCCACCGGTGTGCCGCGGTGCTCGGCGAGGACCTCCGAGTAGTGCCGCAGCAGCAGGTCGCCGACCGCCTCCCAGGTCCGCGCGGTCACCTCGGCCCGTCCGGCGCGCCCGTACGCGGCCCGCCGCCCGGGGTCGGCGGCCAGTTCCGCCACCGCCCGGGCCACCGCGGCGCCGTCCCGGGGCGGCACCAGCAGGCCCGTCCGGTGGTGCGCGACCAGGTCCAGCGGGCCGCCGGCGGCCGGGCCGATCACCGGCACGCCGCTCGCCATCGCCTCCTGGATGGTCTGGCAGAAGGTCTCCAGCGGGCCGGTGTGCACGAACACGTCCAGGGTCGCGAAACAGCGGGCCAGTTCCTCGCCGGTCCGGCGGCCGAGGAACACCGCGCCGGGCATCGAGGCCCGCAGCCCGGGCCCGGACGGCCCGTCCCCGATCACCACCACCCGCACCCCGGGCAGGGCCGACGCGGCGGCCAGCAGGTCGACCCGCTTCTCGGGCGCCAGCCGCCCGACGTACCCGACCAGCACCTCCCCGCCCGGGGCGAGCGCCCGGTGCAGCGCCTCGTCCCGGTGCCGGGGGTGGAACCGCGCCGAGTCCACCCCGCGCGGCCACAGCTGCACCCTGGGTACTCCGTGCGCGGTGAGGTCCTGGGCGGCGGGGGTGGACGGCGCCAGCGTCCGGGCCGCGGCCCGGTGCACGGCCCGGATCCGCCGCCAGGCGGCTGCCTCCCCGAGGCCCCGCCCGGCCCGGTAGGCGTGCGCGTACCCGGCGAGGTCGGTCTGGTAG
The DNA here is from genome assembly GCF_056435345.1 of Kitasatospora sp. NPDC043950. Taxonomy (NCBI): domain Bacteria; kingdom Bacillati; phylum Actinomycetota; class Actinomycetes; order Kitasatosporales; family Streptomycetaceae; genus Kitasatospora; species Kitasatospora sp. NPDC043950. Next base: position 567 of record NZ_JBWKER010000024.1, on the reverse strand, counting down.
ACGGCCACGGCGGGGACGCCGAGGCGGGCCGCGACCTGCACCCCGCGCGCGCCGAGCACGAACGGGCTGGCCAGGTGCACGATGTCCGGCCGGTGCCCGGCGACGGCGGCCGCCAACTGCCGGCTCGGCAGCGCGATCCGCACCTGCGGGTACCCGGGCAGCGGCACCGACGGAATGCGCACCACCGGCAGCTCCACCGCTTCGGAGCCGCCGAAGGTGTGCGGCGGGCACGCGGCGCCCCGCGCGGGTGCGGGGGTGACGACGAGTGGCTGGTGGCCCCGGCGGACCAGATGCTCGGCCGTCCGCAGCACGCTGTGGGCGACTCCGTTGACCTCGGGCGGAAAGGATTCGGTGACGATGACGACGCGCATGTCGGTGTTCTGTCCGCGCCCGGCGTGCACCCGGCCAAAGGGATCTGTCGTAGAAGCGAACGCGGGGGGGGGGGGTGTGCCTCCCCCCCCCCCCCCCCCCCCCCCCCCCCCCCCCTCACCCCCCCCCCCCCCCCACCCCCCCCACCCCCCCCCCACCCCCCCCACCCCCCGCCCCCACAACCTCCGACAACCTCAC